>JBGTMK010000712.1:0-1621 GCA_041743605.1 Nostoc sp. | reverse complement strand
TGGGTCGATTGTTTGTAGTAATGCCGATACTTGTTTATCTGAAAATGGTTTCTGCGTCATGCACTATATTCTACAATCCGGTGTGACCCTTTGTATCCTCTTATTTTTCTTCCTATCCCCTATTTATTGAGCGGATACAATGTATTATTGTATTAAAAAAAGTTCCGGCAGAAATTTGTGATAACTGTGGTGAATATTATTTAAGTGATGCAGTTACCGAACAGGTTTTAGAAAAAGCAGAGTCAGCTATTAATAATGGAGCAGAATTAGAGATTATTAGATATGCAGCTTAGTTTTCTTATTGGCGTTTCTGCTTTAGCGATGGGTTTGACTACGCGATCGCTCAAGGTAAACTTTGCGAAATCTCTCTTTTAGCAGATTGGGCAGATGCAATCAGTTGTTGTTGAGTTTTGTTAAATGATTTATTCCATTTCAATTCATCTTGCAAATCTTTCAGGTATTCTCGGAGATGTTCTGCAACTCTTTCTTGCACATCTTCAGATAAAGATTCCATCATCTTAATTACAGTAGCGATCGCTGGAGATGACATAATCGAATTTCCTTATCAACTTTCCCTGTCTATATTTAATAAAAAAAACTCAATCAAATCGCCTACTCTAGCCCCAAAGCTCTGAAACTGGGAAGGTTTGTCCTAGTGCTGCTTGTCGCACGGACTCTTGCAGATCGGCTAATATTTGTGCTTTTGGCTCTTGTTTATCAATCCAAGCTAAACCACTGGCGTTATCAGAATTTATGGAACTTATAAGCTGTTGCCAAAGTTCTATCGCGACGAGTACATCTGTTGTTTCTCCATCTACGTTAGTGAGATAACGAATTTGACTTTTAATTTGTGCCATTATCATTATGGTTAGTTCTCCTGTGATGCATTTTTGCACCAAATTGCTTTTTTCAACAACCACCAAACAGCATCGTGTCTTTTTAGCGATAGGTTGGGCTACGCGTAGACGCGGAGCGGCTTGTCCTAGACATCGCACCACTAAACTATAATTTTATCGGCTTTTTTAGGGTAAATTTTTGACTCGACTGGCAGTATCACAACCCACATTTCGCACGCCCAAAGGTCAAAAAAGACTCTCAACAGCAGAAACGGGGGATTGCCAATTTAATTAAATCAACCTAACGAGGAAGACGAAATCCCCAAAAAGCTGTTACTTAATAACTAGTGACTTTTTGCCAAACATGATTTTGATAGCAGACTAATTGTGATGAATATAGCTAATTTTCCGTGGCTGACGACGATTATTCTGTTTCCGATAGCCGCATCGCTACTTCTTCCCATCATCCCTGACAAAGAAGGCAAAACAGTGCGCTGGTACTCCCTCATCGTAGGGCTGATAGATTTTGCACTAATTGTTTACGCTTTTTATACTGGGTATGATTTCTCCAATCCAGATTTACAGTTGGTGGAAAGTTACCCCTGGGTACCACAACTGGGTTTGAATTGGTCAGTAGGGGCTGATGGCTTATCCATGCCCCTAATTATTTTGACTGGATTCATTACCACGCTGGCGATTTTAGCAGCTTGGCCTGTCACCTTCAAGCCCAAGCTATTCTACTTCTTGATTTTGGCAATGTATGGCGGTCAGATTGCCGTGTTCGC
>JBGTMK010000711.1:0-12065 GCA_041743605.1 Nostoc sp. | reverse complement strand
TGAAGAGAATGGTACAGAAAAAGTTTATCGTCTGATTACCGATTTGATGGATATTTCGACTTTTCCTGCTTTGCTCCTAGCGACTGAGTATCACCAGCGATGGGAAGCAGAGAATACTTTGGATGAATTAAAAGTTCATCTTTTAGGGCGAAAAACTCCTATTCGCTCTAAAAATCCTCGTGAAGTAGTGCAAGAAATTTATGGCTGGTTACTGGGACATTATTGCATACGTTGTTTAATGTTTCAAAGCGCTGAAAAAGTAGGATTGTCTCCATTACGTCTAAGCTTTACTGGCACACTGAGAGTGGTGAGACGTGCTATCCCTTTGTTCCAGATTGCAGTAGAAATGTTCCCAGATATCAATGTATTTTTTAGTTGGTTAATTTCGGAAATAAAAGATTTAAAAATTCCACCCCCACAGCATAGAAGTAATCCCAGAGTCGTCAAGAAAACTCGCTCAAAGTTTCAGAGTAAAAAACGATGTCATAGAAATAATGGCACTCCTCGACAACTACTATCCTTTCAAATTTTCAGATAGTCTTGTTGAACACATCCACTTGTCCGATACAACAAATAAATTACTCATCCTCAATTTCTAGTTCAACAGGTTAAAAATATTCTCAGCAATTGACAATTAAATTTTTCGAGAGTGCCTTCAGGTACAAGCAACCTTTTTAGTTGTTCTTGTTCTCGTAAATTACACGCGAACAAATTATGATTTATTCCATTATCTATTTTCCCTTAACCGAGCAGTATTGCAAGGCTTGGGATACCCTAGCGGCGGAACAGGAAACGCTCAAGAAGAAGCACGTTGCCCACCAAAAAATGTTTGAGGCAGGGCAGGCACAGGTAGCAGCTGGCACTGCCCTCACCAAAGCTTCGACATCGTGGAATAAATTTCAGTCCGCCGTCGCGGAGAATCGCATTTCTCGTAATGAGGCCTGGAATGCGATCGCAGCTATCCCGGTCGAAATCGAGCGCCAAAATGTCGAACTAGAGAAGAAACGGGAGAACTTGAATAAGTCCAGGATGGAACTTGAGGAGTTGATTGCAGCCAACAAAGTCAAGCGGGTAGACTAACCCACCAAACAGTGTTACGCCAACTCGACGGCATTGAAGTGCAAGTTAGACTACCTGACCTGATGCAGAATATCTCAGGGTTAATTCCGCCGGCTGAACTCACTATGATCGTGTGATGTAAATGTATTGGCTGACCCTTTACACAGTAGTTTTCAGTGGTGCGGTAATTGGAGGGAGACTAATTCTCATTCTCAAACCGCACCTTTTTCTTTTGCTCACAGCCTTCTCCCTAGCATTATATGGCTGGTGGCACTGGCAAAAGCACTACGGAGAAATCAATCCAAGCGATCGAGAGATATGGCTTAAGTCATGCGTAATTTTGGTAGCAGTCCTGGGTTACGGACTGGGATATTTGTGGAAGTGATGAGCATTGCATCCCTGACTGTGGGGATGTGGGAGCCTGCGGTTTTGTTGCCGAGTGCGATCGCAAGCTTTTGTGGATCGCTTTGGGTGTTGAGAAAACTTCCCGCCGGACTGCCAAGACGCAGTGACCTGATAGCATCCGCCCATAGAGCAAAGTGGCACGCAATCCCGTGACGTTGACGGATTGTATGAAGCAAACCCCGCCACAGTGCAGCAGTATGCAGAGCTAATGCAAGAGGATTTGTGGGATTGGATGCGCCACCCTCTACCCGTTGCATTCCTATCTTCAGATGGAAAAATTTACGCTGGCGATTGCCATCATTGGGTGTCCGCCGCGCACGCTGCTAAGAAGGAAATTTACGTTGATCTGCGACCAGGTGAGTTAGTCGATGCTGTTCTCTACAGCTGTCGGGCTAACACCGACCACGGCTTGCCGCTACGGGCTAAAGATCAGCGTAAGCGGATCGAGTTATTTTTGGATATTTTGGAAAACTTGGATGAAGTGCGATCGCAAGCTCTACTTCAGTCAATCCCCAATCTGAGCGAGATTGAGCGCCGAAATGGTAAGTGGTCAACTAGGGTAATCGCCAAATATCTGAAGCTGACCGAAAGTAGCTATCGGACTGTTATCAATATCATCCAAGAGCGAGAGATAGCTGAGAAAATTGCTCAGTTCGCTGTTGATGATTGGGTTTGTGTCAAGCCAGCTTATGCAGCAATCTCATCATTGATTACGAGGTAGCGATCGCATTTGATGGTCTGTGGGGCGGGAAAGCCAGAATTTACGAATTTCCTGTAAGAACCGTGACATTCAACCGACTAAACAGCGATCGCACCAAAATTGCGGCATTAAGACTTGGGTACTCTCCGGCAATTGACACACCACATCGCAGACAAAACGATGATGAAATTTATATCAATCAATGGGTATTAACAGGAGAGCAGGTTTGTCCAATTGTTGTTGTCTATGACTGCTGTGCGTATGGTGCTGACTTTTTTGATCCATGCCCTACGGCAGCAGAGGTTGATGCTAGATAAAAACGAGATAGAAGAATTAATTAAAATTGTTGCTGCGGCAACCACATACATGGATGCTGAAAGAAACATTCCCGATTACTCACTCCTGGCTATCCAGTGGAATGATGAAATTTGCAGATGGGAAGTCGTTTTCTACAGCGACTACGGAATTGATTACACTACCATTCTTGTATGTCAAAATAAAGCAGGTCGCTATACCGCCACTGGTCATGCAGCAGGAAGCGACTGGGAAATTGGCTCTCACTAGTTTTAAGGTGGCAGTGGCCTATCGCTCCGATTAATCACTAACTCATAAGCCTTCCGATAAGTTGCCTCATCAATCCAGGCGCGGTAAGTCTGGAGATGAACTGCCAGAGAATGCCCCATCAAACCAGCCGCCCAATCAGGCGCTAGTCCGAATTCAAAGCATCTTCGAGCGTAGCAGTGGCGCAAATCATAGGACTTAAAAGGAATTTTGCGATCGTAAAACCAGCCGCTTACTTTATTCCCCAACTTGGCGTTACTGTATTCAAGGTCAAGCTCTGGTAGTCTCATCTCTTGGAGATTCCAGCGTTCCGCCCACTCTGGGTACAAAGGATAAATGAATCGTTCTCCTGTCTTTCCCCTAAGTACCCGCACCACTGGGAAATCTTCTAGGTTGAGGCGGAAGACTTCGTGCGATCGCAGCCCATAGGCAGCAATCATCCCATATAGCCACTGCCACGACTGACTTTTGATATTTTCCCGAAACTCGGCAATCAGCTTATCACTGGGTAATTTTCTCGGATTGACCATCGTGGCAGAGTAGTTACCGGAAAATTCCTTGATCGCATCCACACCATCAAGAGAGGCAAATTTACCCAATTTATATAGATAAGTACAAACCTTTTTGCGGGTTCTAGAGTCTGGTTCTGTTGTCCTCACTACTTCCAGTAGAGCATCAAGGGTGAGGGTGCGATCGCGATCCAACTTCCCGAAAATCACCCGATAGTCTTTCCAAGTTGTCAGCGCCGCGTCTGTTCGCTTGGTGCGTTGCCAGTGGTCATCCTCAAAGCGTGCAGCCACTCAGAAATAGTTTGCACCTCCTCTGGTGTCTCAATCCAGTTAGACCAAGAAAATTTCCCAGAGTCCAACTCAATCCCCATTGCCTTAGCTTTAATGAAAGCTGCTTGCAGCCCTGCTGGTGTGGTGTTTACATCTAGAGATACTTTCTGCTGGTACGGATGCTGCTTGTTTATGTGCGGTTTGGGCGGTAGCGTTGCCCTGAGCCAAAGTTTGTTTCCCCGTCTCTCAATGGATACTCTTATGGATGCGGCTCGAAGCTTGCTATTGGTTTCAGCTATTTTGCTGTCGATGTCTGGCACTGAATGGCACTGAAATTGTGACTACTAAGTTGGCATACTTTGATGTATTTTGGCACAATCTGGCATATTAGGATACTTGCAAATTACCCCAGTTTTACCCCAGTTGAGGGTTTTGGTTACTGTCTAGTATGTTATTAAAAACAATAAAACCCTCACATTGCAAGGGTTATAAGGGTTTATTTATCTATAAAGGCGGCACCCGGATTTGAACCGGGGATGGAGGTTTTGCAGACCTCTGCCTTACCACTTGGCTATGCCGCCACAGCGGGTTTCCCTAAACTACTCTAATCTTTTTTAAGATGATATTTTAGTAGTCATAGGGCGCTAGTTAACTCATGATAGCATAGGATTCTGAGGTAAAGATAGTAGTTTCCATTCCATAAATACTTCTTTTTGCAAGCTTTATAGCCATTTTCAATCCGCTGAGGTATAAGACCTAACCTAACCCCCTTCCCGAAGCAGGGCTGTTTCATTCGATCTCTTAGGGATTTTGTCAAGAGTATTTTCTGTTAAATATGTGGCTAATCTCTCTGTCGTCCAACGACCAAATTCATAACTCAAATCTGATGGTTCTTTATCAACTGTTTTTAATAACAGTTCAATACCCCACGCTTCTAAGAAACATTTCTGTTTCTTAGAAGCTGTTTGCGGACGCACTCGCTTCCGTTATGGATGGAAGAAACAAGTCAAATCCTCTTCGCTTCTGCCTCCTGCCTCCTGCCTCCTGCCTTGTTTCTTAGGAGAGGGATACAGCGCTTACGGCTATTATGCAATACAGTTTTTCTTCTTTTCCCTCTCCTAGCATAGCTTCTCGATTGCCAGAAAATTATTAACTTTTCGCTGTTCGGCTGAAGACTCGATAGTATAGCCACGTACTAGTTTCCTTCAAGGGAAACAGCAGATAAGTAAGAGGATTTATTGTCACAATAATATTACGGAAGTCTCGCTGTGCCCAAAATAAGATACCACGAGCAACTTGCTGTGCAGACATCACCCCATAAGGATTCAATTGACTCTTAAATGGGCCAAGAATTAACTTGCGAATTACACAATCCCCTTCCAACCGCTTGAGGGTAACAATATCTCCTAGCGCTCTTTTGCTAAGTTCATAAAGCGGACTCAGTGCTGGAGAAACCTCAGCTTCAGAAGTGTTAACCCAGATTTCCTTCGTTGCTTTTGCTTGTGGCCCTGTTACAGTTGTCAAAAATATATCCATCAACCGCAATGCTGAAAAAGTATTCACCTCATAAGAAGAATTGATGTCCTGCGGTGTGCGGCTGGTGTAGACATTGACGCCGTGGTTGATAATTAAAATGTCTACTTTCTCTAAACTATTCCTCAGTTCGGCTTCATTGCCCAACTGCCAAGGAACAATCTTCACCCCAACTTGCTCTACTAATTTTTCTGGATTAGTGGTTAATGCCACAACTTTAGCATTATTCTTTACAAGTTCAGCTACTAATGCTTGTCCCAGCGCTCCTGATGCTCCAGTTAAAGCGATGGTTTTACCCTTGAGCGACAGTCCTGTGCCAAGAATTTTATCCACTAAGGGAAAGACACCACTGTAGTAAGCGTTAACATCATCAAAATGATGCCGCCAATGGTAAGACCGATTCACCCACCAAATGGATGGAATTGTCTCTAAAGGGCCGGGTAGGTGGTTGTAGTCTGTATCAATTTTTCCCTGAAGATACCGCACAGATGCGCCATACAAAAAGGTGCAACCATAAGCTACTCCCAGCCATAACCCCTTATACTGAAAAATTAGGGCAATTACCGCCAAGACCATTACCAGTAGACTCGACTCTAAAATGTCGTGATAGAGCTGAGATTCTTGGTAAACTTTTAGCGAAACTATTGATAAATCCCGGCGATAAGCCATGTGGTGCTTGTTATGCCATTTAGCAAGCCAATTGACTTGATGACACAAAGCATGGTATGTGTCTCTCAAAACTTCAGCGAGTAAAAGTGAAAAAATTCCCCAACTAGCAAACTGTAAGCTGGCATTTAGCCAAACCCAATTAATTTGTAATCTTGCTTCAATTCCAATCAAGTTTTCAGCTAGCATTTTTATCATGTTTGTCTAAGTAAGTTGGCGCAATTAAAGCTAACTGGTGAGGGCTGTCATTTTTCGTTTGTCATTGGTCATTGATAAGGGTTTTAAGCCTTAACTCCTCTACACTAAGAATCTGACAAAGGTTTTGCTTGTTATTAGCTTTGTGTTCTAATAATTCAGATTGAATAATTGCGTCATTAGACATAATTTTAAGTAGCTTGGCTCTCGACAATTACTCTATCATGCAGTTCATAACGTCGTTGTAGGTTATCTGGGGATTGAGCAACAAATTCATCGAATGTAACTAGTACGCCACGGCAGAAATAAAGCAACCATTTAAAATCCCTAAAAAGCCTATTCCATAATACTTTTGACTTTTGACTAGTGCTGCAAGGCGGAAGTCAAAAGTCAAAAGTATTGTATTCCGAGCTTCTTACGCCGCCATTTGAAATGGTCTGTTTATTTAACGCCGTGCAGTACTAGTACTGCACGGCTTTAGTCATGGCTTTGTTTGGAGATTGCGGATTTACGATCGCACCAACCACCCAATCCAGGCGATACTCACTCGCAATATTCCGACGCTCACCCGAAGCGGTTAGAGCGCGGGGGGCTGTTGCAAAAGCTCAACTGAAATTTAGGCAGCCCAAAAAATTGGGGCAGGTTCCAAACCCGCCCCGATCGTTTCTGATATACTGCGCCCAACGGCTGTTGCTACAGGCTTTAAACTATTAACTAAATGCACCATATCTTCTAAAGAAAGTGCTTGACGGGCATCAGAAACAGATTTTTCTGGTTCTGGGTGACATTCAATTATTAATCCATCTGCACCGCAAGCGATCGCAGCCCTAGCCACAGGTGCCACCAGTTCCCGTTTACCAACAGCATGGGAAGGATCTACAATCACAGGCAGGTGAGTTATTTGCTTGAGTGCTGCCACTGCCCCTAAATCTAGGACATTGCGAGTGTAATCATCGAAGCTACGAATACCGCGTTCGCACAACACCACATCAGGATTCCCGTGGCTGAGAATATATTCAGCAGCCATGACAAATTCTTCAATTGTCGCTGCTAAACCACGCTTGAGTAGTATTGGTTTACCAGCTTGTCCCAAAGCTTTGAGCAAGTCGAAGTTTTGCATATTGCGGCTACCAACTTGAAGCATATCAGCGTGGGCAGCGACTACTTCAATTTGGGAAATTGACATCACCTCAGTGACAATTGGCATATTGTAATGCGATCGCACCCTTGCCAAAATCTTTAATCCTTCCTCGCCCATACCCTGGAAAGCGTAGGGAGATGTACGAGGCTTGTAGACACCACCACGTAACCCCTGCAACGATGCAGTAGATAGCTTTTGCGCGACTATCTCCATTTGTTCTAAACTTTCAACGGTGCAGGGGCCGCCGATAATTACCAGTTCTTCACCGCCAAAGGCGACTTTTTCTGAGATTTTAACGATTGTCTGGTGGTTTGGATGAGATTGTCCAGCAAGTTTGGCATTAATCATGGTTTCATTCTCCTGATAAAGTTGGGAATTGGCGAAAAAGTTAGAGTGGTAGGGTACAAAGGAGAAGATCGCCCCCTCTAGTCCCTAGTGCCAAATAACAACAAAAAAGCCCGAAACCTTTATAAAGTAAAGTTCCGGGCGCGTTCTGATTCATTGGCATGACGCTATTTACCCGGAACTTACTCTGGGCCAAAAGTAAAAGCCATAAAACCAGCTACTAAAATAAGTCATGACGATGAAATTCTCCTTAAAAAAACAAAAACCGCAGAGTTCGCTCTGCGGTTCACCGGGTGGTTTCCATCAAGAAACTTAATTCACTCCCGGTGAACCACCTTAAACCAAAAATAAAAGTAGGAATTTGTGTTAGGCATTTGCTGAAAGAATTAAGGAATATACCTATTTAGGGTAACATTAACAGGAAGAGTAAGCGGTGTCAAGACCCACACAAACCAAAAAAAGCGATAGACTCAGTACAACTGTAGAAGTGAAGACTAGGAAACAGGATTGAAAAGTTAAAATATATAATTCTCCTGACTTGTCAGATCACCTTGCGAAAGCTTATTGCAGACAATGGAAAATTGCCATACATTTTTGTTACCCAAGTCCTCATTGGCCAGATCACCTTTTTAGGATCATCAATTTCATTATGCCTAGTTCCAAAATCTTAGCCCAATCTTTTGACTCTTATGGAGTTTATCCCTGCCCAGTCTGTCGGATAGGCAAGATTTCTCATATGCCATTGATGGAAGCTATGGCTTGTGACTTTTGTCAAGAGATTTTTACAGTCAATATAGAACTACAGCAAATCAAGATGCCTTCTAGGCAACCACCCTTAACTTGGCGTTGGAATGGGTTTAGTTGGACAGAAGGCCAGTTAGAAGGTGTGGAATTAGGTTGGGGTTATGGACTAGCAGCAGCAGTTTTTGTAATTCTTCCAACTAGTCTAATTGGGATAGTAGCTTACTATTTTCCTGCTAATCTCAAGGAACCCATTACCTGGATGCCGTATATTTGGACTATATTAACTTTCACATCACATTTATCAATTATTGTTTGGATTTTTATTGAAATCTATCAAATTCCAGTTGCGGCATATTTGAGAGCGATCGCTCGATGGAGAAGTAGGGAGATGGAGAGATGAGGGACTGGGGAATGGGGAATGGGGAATGGGAATGGAAAACATACTCTTACCTTGCTTAATACCCAATACCCAATACCCATAATCAATAACAAATGATGCAGCGGATAGATGGCTCCATCACTCATAATTAAGTTGATTGTCCACCAAAATATCGTATGAGCGATCTGGAGCAGTACTATAGGGTTTTGGAATTAGAGCCTGGTGCAACACTTGAAGAAGTGAACCAGGCTTACAAAGATTTAGTCTTTGTTTGGCATCCCGATCGCATTCCTAAAGACAATCTCCGTTTACAGCAAAAAGCACAAGATAAGCTGAAAGCCATAAATGAAGCTCGTGAAAAGTTGCGTTCTCTAAAAACCAAACATCAAAATACATATCAGTCACCGCCACCCCAACAGGAAAAACCATCTCAAACAACCCAGAAACCACCAAAGCAAAACTCAGACTTGAGTGGTAAAGACTATAGTCGAGCAAATTTGAGCAATAAAGACTTATCTGGCAGAAATCTGAGTTATGCGAATTTGAGTGGCGCTAATCTTAGCGATACTTTTATGCATAAAGTCAACCTCAGAGGTGCAAATTTATCTGAAGCAAATTTATTTCGAGCAAACCTACTTTTAGCGGATCTCAGGGAGGCTAATTTACGCGCCGCTAATTTGATTGGAGCGGATCTTAGTGGGGCTGACTTGCGAGGAGCCGATTTGACAGGAGCGCGGATTCGCTCTGGCGATCGCCTTTTGGTTAAACTAATTGGTACTAACTTAGCAGGGGCAATTATGCCTGATGGTTCAATTTATCAATAATTGAGGTTGGATAAATTACTCAAATCAACAAGCGTTCAAGCGTATTGAGAAAGCAATATGCTCGAATACTTGCCTAAAACACCGAAACCAATACCTGATTTACTGAAATGAGAAAGCATTTAGACAAAATGAGTAAGCAATCAAGCATTTAGAGAAAGCAATCTGCAATTTCAATAAGTCACTTGCCTGTAAAATTGAATCTGATACCTCAAGGCTATTAGGCACTGTGAACTTTTTTATCGGTTGTGCTGTTTGGGCAAGAACAGAGGTGGAAACAATGCTGGGGATAACTCTCAAGGAAACGCGAGTTTACCGAGAAATTAAGGAAGAAGGACGTGAAGAAGGACGTGAAGAAGCAACAGTCAATTTAATTGTGCGACTGCTAACGAAGCGATTTGGAGAAATTTCCCCAGAAATGCGCTCCGTAATTTCTGGTTTACCTTTGCCTATTCTTGAAGATTTGAGTGAAGCACTGTTAGATTTTACCAGTGTGGCTGATTTGCAGTCGTGGTTAGAAGCTTGTTGACGGCTGATTCACTGCATAGACCCTGATAACAGTCGTATATAGTAGCGTAACATCTTGTACTAAAGTAAGTTACGTTATCTGGAGTACTGACGTTGGGCAAGTTAGTAGTTTTAAAGTTAGGCACAGGAAGTTTTGAGGCAGGATTTCCTGTAACACTGCAAATTGGTGATGAAAATGTCCGACCAATTGTAGAAATTAGTGGCGAACTACCGCCAGACCCAGAAATTGTTCTTTGCTACCATCAATGGCAGTCTATTTACTGTAAACTCAAATTTACTGGTCGCCCTATTGGTATTCCTAAGCAATCAACACAAACTCCTTCTTTGGAAGATTGCGAAAAAGCGGCGGATACTTTGAGATTTCACTTAAATACCTGGCTATCATCCACTACTTTTCGGACTATCCGCGAAAAATGGCTGGAAAAACTGCTACCGGAAGACCATATCCGCGTACTCCTCCAAACTAATGACCTGAGATTGCAAAAACTTCCTTGGCATTTGTGGGATTTATTAGAACGTTATCCTAAAGCCGAAATTGCTTTGAGTGCGCCTAGTTATGAACAAGTTAGCCGCAACTCACCCCCTCAATCGCAGGTGAAAGTTTTAGCAATTTTGGGTAATAGTCAAGGAATTGATATCCAAACAGACAGTCAGCTTTTGAAAGAATTACCTCATGCCAATACTACCTTCCTAGTCGAGCCATCAGGTAAAGACCTCACTGACCAGCTATGGGAACAAGACTGGCAGATTTTGTTTTTCGCCGGACATAGTGCTACTGATGGAAGCGGTAATGAAGGGAAAATTTATATTAATCAAACAGAAAGCTTGACAATTAGTCAATTAAAGTATGGCTTGCGAAAAGCGGTAGAACGAGGTTTACATTTGGCAATTTTTAACTCCTGTGATGGTTTGGGTTTGGCGCGGGAGTTTGCAGATTTGCATATACCCCAAATCATCGTCATGCGAGAACCTGTTCCTGATAGGGTGGCGCAAGAATTCCTGAAGTATTTTTTAGAAGCTTTTGCTTGTGGTAAATCTTTATATATAGCAGTCAGAGAAGCGCGGGAACGGTTGCAAGGACTAGAAACTCAATTTCCCTGTGCTACTTGGTTGCCTGTAATTTATCAAAATCCCGCAACGATACCTCTGCTGTGGCGAGAATTGCACCTCAGCCAGAATAGTCAGCAGATAACATCCATACCCAAAACCCCAACTAGGGGAGGTATCAATCTACGACAAGCTTTGTCTGCGTTTATGCTTGCTAGCATAGTTACCACACCATTGTTAATGGGAGTACGGTATTTTGGTTTACTGCAATCATGGGAGTTAATGGCGTTTGACCATCTGCTACGTCTGCGTCCCCAGGAAAAACCAGATTCTCGCATACTGGTAATTACAGTTACCGAAGAAGATGTACAATCCCAATCTCCCAATCGACGAGGGTCTTTATCAGATGAGGCTCTAGATAAGTTATTGGCAAAATTAGAGGCGTATCAACCACGGGTGATTGGTTTGGATATATACCGAGATTATGCTGTACAGCCAGCTTATCCAAAGTTGGCAGAACGGATGAGAAAAAGCGATCGCTTTGTGGCAGTATGTCAAGTTAGTAACCCCCAAACTAGCAAACCAGGCATCAAACCACCACCAGAAATTTCTCCCGACGCTCTCGGCTTTAGTGATATCATCATCGATGCTGATAATGTGGTGCGACGGCATCTGTTGGCGTTAACTCCCCCTCCCTCATCTCCCTGTACTGCACCTTATGCCTTAAATGTGCAGTTGACATTACGTTATTTATATGCAAAAGGAATTAAGTTACAATTTAGCCCTGATGGTGCTTGGCAATTAGGTAATCTTACCTTAAAACCAATTGAGGCTCATACCGGAGGCTACCAAGGTATTGACGCATTGGGACACCAAATTTTACTCAATTATCGCTCTTTTGTGAACTTAGAAGCGATCGCACCTCGTATTACCCTACAAGAAGCATTGGCTGGTAAACTCAAAGCCGATGCAGTCAAAGACCGGATAGTTTTAATTGGTACAACAGCCGAAAGTTTTCGTGATTATTCATTTACTCCCTACGCTTCCTCTCAAGGCAAACCACAGGAAATAGCAGGAGTTTTTTTACAAGCACAGATGGTAAGTCAGTTATTGAGTGCGGCTTTGGATGGACGACCTCTGTTATGGACTTGGAATGTCTGGG
>JBGTMK010000710.1:0-12302 GCA_041743605.1 Nostoc sp. | reverse complement strand
ACATCGTCAATTAAACCCTTGAGGATATCCCCTTGGGCATCATCGCTCTTGACGATAAAGTGACGGTAAGCTTTGTCAAAAGAGTGTAAATCGCTCGCGTAGGCTTTGAACAGAAGTGGGGCTGGCTGGCGGAATCCTTCTGGATACTGCTGCTTAAATTCCAACAGAGCGATCGCAGCTTCCAATGCTTGATAAATCTTCTCATACTGGGGGAACCAAATCAGCGTATGACGTGCCTGTAACCAAGTTCGCCAGGGTGTCAATTCCGTTATTTGTTGCCCTATTTGCATTTGCAGTGTTTTAACGCAGGTGCGGATTAATACCTTATCCACCACCTCGAAACTGGCTGCTTCAAATAAAACTTCCGGCTCTAAATTCTCTATAGCATCAAATATATGTAATTGTTCTGCTACCTCACTGCTGAGGATCTTCCAGCCTAGAGAATCCTGCTGGTCGCGCATCCACTGGTCGATAAAAGCATAAGCCCGTTGTCCAGGAGTGATGACTTGGTTTGCTAGCTGGGGCGGGATGGTATCGTGCAGAGATTTAGCAAAATGGGTGATTAACAACTGCACGAATAACTTGTTTAAACTGGGGTTTTGCTTAGGAAAATCCGTGTGTTCTTGGACTACCTCCCAGAAAGCTTCAGGGGAGATAAAACGCTCAATATCAGACCAGAGGGTGTTATCCGACTCTAATAACCCCCCCAGCAGCACCCGCCGAATCAGTGTCCCTGCATCGGGTACTTTTAAGCTTGCGAGGACGGAAAGCATGGCCAGGAGTAATCCCCGTTCGTCGCTATCGGGGGAAATACCCATTGCTTGCAGGGCTTCTGTCCGTTTGCGGCTTTTAAAGAATTTCTCATGTTCCCGGATGACAATTTCCAGACCGCGCGATCGCAATCCTAAATCTGCATAGATGAGGGCGGCGGGGTCAGCAGAGAAGGTTAAACCGCTTTTTTGGATGTCTAGAAGCCAGTTTTCTTGGGGCGCAGGTTCGGGAAAGGGGGCATAGAGTAGAAAAGTTTGATTGGGTTGCTCGACCAGCAGGTGATATTCGACGGTAAAGGCAGTATCAGCGAGTTGGAGTTTTTCTACGCCTTCGAGTTGGAGTTCATTGAAGCTGCTGATAAATTGTTGTTCGGGGTCGTACCAAAACACTACCCTCCGTCCTGGGTGCAACCAACGGGCTGAATCTTGGAAGAGGGTTTCTAGGGTGTTTTGGATACGAGTGGTGTTCATTCTGTTGGCTTTTCTGCTTCGGTAATTTGCAATTGTTGCACCTGTTCAACTGTTAAACCAGTAACTTTTGCAACTACTTCGATAGACATCCCCTCTTTTAACATATTGATAGCAACACGTCGAATACCTTCGTCTCGACCTTCGGCTCGACCTTCGGCTAATAATGATTGATAAGTTACTGACTCACGCATAATATCTCTTTGCAGCAAACGCTGAATCACTTCTTCTTCTAATACTAGCCCAGCCAGGATAAATGCACATGCAGCAAGATTACTTTGAGTCCGTTTATCGGTGATATTGTCAATTAATGTTGCGACTTCCTGTAAAGTATTAGTTTTACTATCTGTATTGCTTAAAACTGCAAATGGAAGTAAACCGGGAGTTTGTAAAAATATTTCTTTTGGTTGTTCCCATAGACGAATTACTTGGAAGCGATGAGATGTTTCTTCAAGAATAAATGTAGTTTGTCTAACGAGTTCTGAATCAGTTTGTTGTAAATAAATGACTACTTGAATCATCCGCTTATGAGGAAAGCGACGATACACCCGCAAACGGTAGTCTGTCATCCGAAAGGGTATATTTTTATCTGGTTGAGTTTGAAACTCGATATGTAAGACTATTTCATCAGATTGCTGTAGAATGAGCGCATCGGCACGAATTGGTTCTAGCGATAGTTCTTTGGGACTTAATTCAGTTAGGGTTATTGGTTCGCCTAACAACCAAGTGGCAAAGTCGCTGGGAAAGTTTTCGACAAGGAACTTACACAAGTTATCAAACATAAAAATATTTTCTCAACTAAGACTGTAATGCACGAAAAGAGGAAATTCAGCAATGGATAAACTAGAAAAATATCGCAGTATTATTAAGGAGATATTGACTGAATATTACGAAATATCTAATACTCAATTTATCAGCAGTAGGGTAATTGAAGCAAGCGATCGCTTGGCTTTTGATGAAGAAAGAGATCAATATCTTTGGTTTAGATTTGGCTGGGATGGCAAAAAGCAGATACAGCATATTATTATGTATCTCTGCATTAAGAACGGCAAAATTTGGGTGGAAGAAGATGCAACTAATTTATGCGTTGTTGATGATTTGTTATCAGCCGGGATACCCCAAACCGATATTGTTTTAGGGTTCCATCATCCTAGTAAAAGAGGTTTCACAGAATTTGCTACAGCCTGAAGAGGCAGAGGGCAGGGGGATACTATCAATATGATTTACTATATACAAAGAAAGCTAGCAGCTTAAATTAGGAGATTGCTGATATGCCTAACTCCCAACTCAGTAAAGAAGAAATTGCAAGGTGTGGCGGAGAACTTTATGAAAAAGTAATCCGTGTTCAAGTCGAGACAGCAGAAAATATTGGCAAAATTATCTCAATTAATATCAACACTGGTGATTACGAAATTGATAACGATCTACTTGTTGCTTGCCATCGTTTGCAAGCAAAACAACCTGATGCAGTGATTTGGACGGAACGAATTGGCTATGATGCTGTTTATGCTGTAGGTGGTACATTGGTCAGGACAGCACAGTGAAACACGGAATAGTTGTTGGTCTTCAGGCACACATGAGTGTCATTCTTCGTTCTATTGAAGGTTCAGAAATAGAAGTTGAGTGTGTGGTTGATACAGGGTTTGAGGGCTTTTTAACTTTGCCACCGACTGTGGTTGCTGACCTTGGTTTATCCTTTCTTGCTTCAATTAGAGCGAATCTTGCTGATAATTCCCATGTCTTAACTAATGTCCATCAAGTCACGCTTATATGGAATAGTGTAGAACGCGAAATTCCAGTTTTAGCAATGGGTCGCCGTCCACTTATTGGTACTGCACTTCTCGAAGATTATCACCTCAGTATCGACTTTTGTGAGGGAGGTACAGTATTGGTAGATGAAATCTTGTAGTTTTGAGGTATGGCGATGTCTACGACGAGCTATACTCACGTATTTAAACCCTCAAAGACATCTTTGCCCTCTCTAAGTTATTTCAACAGTTCCCTTTTCCACTGCGAGGCTTTTTCTAAGTCAGCAATTTTTAAATCTGCACCTTCATAAACTAAACCTTTGAAGCGCGTGTAGTTGTAAGCTACACCATCGTCAAGGTCAAGATTAATTCGCGCATCGGCTTGGGTTTGCAGCTTGGCTTGGTAATCTCGCAGTTCTAGCTGTTGGGCTTGCAGTTCTTTCAGGCGATTTGTGGCAGCTTTTTTGGCGGCGCTAGAAGTGGTATTATCCAGTTGTTGTTGCGCCCTGGCAATTTCCCCATCTAGTTTGACTTGCAATTCCAAAACATAATCGGTGCGGATACGAGCAAGAGCATCTTCGCTGTAACGGTGTAAATATAGTAATGCGCCAAAAGCTCGTTTTTTTCCAC
Source organism: Nostoc sp. (assembly GCA_041743605.1). Classification (GTDB taxonomy): domain Bacteria; phylum Cyanobacteriota; class Cyanobacteriia; order Cyanobacteriales; family Nostocaceae; genus Nostoc. The sequence goes on along the minus strand of JBGTMK010000710.1, from coordinate 8,686 downwards.
TGGTAAACAGCCAGTAAATGGGGCGTTTTTTATAAGTTTGAATGTGGTCAGAAATGAATTCTTGCAGAAAGTAGCGGCGGATGCGTTCTTGGGCGCTTTCGCCGTTTTTGAGGGTGAGGGCGTTGGCGATGAAATTGAGGTTTTCGGTAAGGGTTTCGGGACTGTAGGCGACTCGCAGAAATTCTATGAAGCGGGTAACGATATCGTTATCAAAGTATGCTTGGTCTGTGATGGGAATAATTGCATCACTGCTGGCGCTTAAAGTTTGGTGTAGGGTGGGGTCAAATGGTTGTCCGGCGTGGATGAGTCCGGGTTTGTCGAGGGAGTAGCGCCCCATGATACAGCCGACAGCGTAGGAGATGAGGGAACGGATATCTTTGTTTAAGTCGGCGCGGCGGATGGTGATTTGGTCGTCGGGTACTTCTGGGGTGAGTTCGTCTTGTAAGCCGTATGCTTCTATCCAGTAGCGATTATTTTCTTCTTCGAGTTGTTGGAGTTCGCGGAAGATGGTTTCTGATTTGCTCTGCCAGATGGTGAAGGCTTCGGAGAGGTGTTTGGTGTTGTGGCGTAATAGGGGGTGGGTTTGGAAGTCCCAGGAGGTTTCAAAGTTGTCCCAGTCTTGGCAACTAATTAAAATTGTTTGATTTACTATAGTATCAATTTCATAATTTAGCTGATTATTTTTATTCAAAAAAAATGGAAGAGATGCAATATGACCAATTTCAAAATTAAGTGTAGGGCTGATTGCTCTCGTTAGTTCAAAAGCAGTATTTGAACACAAAAATCCTGTTAATAGATTCATATACTGTTCACTAGGAAAAGCAGATGAACCACCAGTAATGAATAAAAATCCTGCGTCAGATTTTCGGACTCCAAACTTAGATGAGCTTACACTAGACCATGTAATAGCTGGTTTAAATATAAAGTCTAAATTAAAATTGTGCGCTCTTACTCTACCAGAGCTATCTTTAATTGACTGTAAAAGGTAGCCATCATTTTCCCAATTGATAATGAAATCATTATTACCATACCATTTGCGATAATCTCCACCCTTATTTACAGGAAACCATTTTTTATTTGATTGTTTTGCTACTTGTCTATTTGCAATACTAAACCCTATTTCTTTAATAGACACCTCATGCCAAAATTTTATGAATCGCTCATTATTAGCAGTTGCCATTCCAATTCTTGTTTCTGCTATATTTCCTAATACATTAATATTAGAAAATATCTCTTTTATTTTATCGCTAGCCCAATAAGCGATCGCACTCCCCGGAATCTTTTCAAAATCAGCAGGTTTTGTATTAAAATTACTGTTATTGAAATACCTTTGCTCTAGCTCTTCATTACTCGCTACACTTCCCTGTTTATCAAATAATCTCTTAAATACACCTAATCCATCCTGATAAACTTTCTTACGAATAACAAACGAACAACTACCAAAGTCTGAGCCAAAAACGCCTCTGCCATTATGTACTAGACTTTCTAAAAATGTTGTTTCTAGAATGAATTTACGCAAATCTTCAAAGCTAGATAAAAACATCCAGTTAGGTATGGTTAGCATTGCCAGCGAGCCATGATCAATACAAAGATCAATATTTTTCAGAATATAACAAGCATATAAATCACCTTTACCAGCTATATAGTTGTTATTTACAAACTTTTTAACCACATCATTAAACGAACCACCACCCATATAAGGTGGATTTGCCACCACAACCCAATACTTATTCCTCAAAAAGTATGCCTGTAATAACAACCCCTGCAAAGCCGGAAGAAACTCCCGAAATAGCGAATCACTCGCTTCTAAATTATCTAATTGCCATTTCAACTTCTCTCTATCAAAAGCTGGTGGAGTAATCAAACTTCCCAAATTCTCTGCATCATTAAAAGCCTCAATCAACGGTTTCCAATCTTCAACAATTAATTCTGTAGCTGGTGGTAAAGTCTGGCTATGAGTAGGACGCACTGCCATAATATTTAAAGCCAGAGATTTCCGCAAAATACGCGAATTCTTCGCCCGTGCTTTCATCAATACTGCAAAACTCGCTAACTGCGCTGCACGTTCATCAATATCTAAACCATACAAATTGTGCGTCAAAATCAGCGCCGGAATATCTCGCTCTAAGTAACCTTGCTCTTTGTAAATTTCAAACAGCAAATCAAACGCATACACCAAAATATGACCACTCCCACAAGCAGGATCTATCACGGTCAACTCTTGAGGCGTTAAAGCTTGCGGTTTTTCTACCTCACCATTATCGTTAGGATTTTCCAAATAGTAAGGCATATATTCACGCAAGCGTGATTCCGGGTGAGACTCTAACCACAACCGCCCTAGACTGTTCTCCACCATATACCGAACAATCCAGTGAGGGGTAAACAATTGCGTCGCTGCTGGAATATCTGCGGCTGCAACCTTAGACTTTGCCCCAATTACCTCATCCTTGCGTTCCGAAATGTAGAACTGATACAGCCAACCCACTACTTCAATATTCTGCCAGTCCTCCTCTGGAATCTCCTTTACAAGCCGTCGTACAATTGAATCCTGATTTAACAAATTTCCAGGCAAAAACAGCGCCTGGTAATTCTGGCGAGGGTCAAACAGTGCCGGAATTCCCTCTGCCAAAGCTTTACACTGAGCTAACAGCAGACGGCGGTAAAGAAACTCATCGGGATTAGGATCGTGATTGGCAAAACTGCGCCACTCATTGAGAGTATCCAAGTCAAGTCCAGGTAAATCCCCCATTTCGGCAATAGAACTAGCATCGCGTAACAAATCAGGGTCTACCAAATTTGGATCACTACTACTCAACACCCGCCCGATATATCCATTCACCTCCATAAACCGCAACGCCGCCAAACGGTTAAACCAGGTGTAGGCAATTTCATCTATCAGCGCATCTACCGCCTGGGGTTGACTGGAACTTAGCGTTAAATCTTGCAAGCGATTTCGCAGTTGTTCATACTGGTTTGCTTCCGTTGCGTTCAAGGTTTGACCCGCCACCAACAGCCCCCCTGTAACGGCTTGGGATTGTATGATGCTTTTGTCAGTAATCCCATACTGGGCGGCACGGGCTTTTACTTGTTCCCGTAAGTAGCGACGCGCCCAAATTGCGAAGTTTTTAATAGCGGTGCGGTTCATTCAGGTGATAGAGAATTGGTAGTTTTTCACATCAACCACCCCGCAATCAATTTTGGGGAGGTTAGTCCAAGTCAGTTTTAACGGACTAACATCTTGATAACCACCGCGTTTTAACTGACTTTTATTCTATTCGCCAGGATTTAAGTTAATTTCCTACTATTTTGGCTACTATAAAGTAAGAAAAATATAGTTACCTTTTGGTAATACTATGTCATCGGAAAAACTATCCATTTCCTTACCAGCATCTTTGATGCAGTTTATTGAGAATTACAAAGTGACAAAGGGGTGTAAATCTCGCTCCCAAGTTATTGAGTTAGCACTGGAGTTACTGCGGTATCAGGAATTAGAGCAAGCTTACCGCCAAGCTTCGGCTGAAGTTGACCCAGATTGGGATTTGACGGTAGGGGATGGGTTAACTGATGAAACGTGGTGAAATTTATTATGCAAATCTCAGTCCAGTAGTGGGGTCAGAAATGGATAAACGCCGACCTGTACTGATTGTCAGCAATGATGCTAATAACAGTGCGGCTAGTACGGTGACAATTTTACCGATTACCTCTAACGTCAGTCGTGTTTATCCTTTTGAGGTTTTATTGAATCCAGAGGAGAGTGGTTTATCTAAGCCTTCTAAGGTACAAGCGCAGCAGGTACGCACGATTTCAAAGCAGCGCATTTTAGGAGATGAGGTAGGTTGTTTGAATCAGGATTTGATGCAATTAGTTGATGCTGCTCTCAAGTTGCATTTAGGCTTGGGGAGGGAGTGAGGCAGGGGGGCAGGGGGGAAAGGGGGCAGGGGGAGGATTTAGCGTTTTATGAGCCAAGGGGATGGATTGTGGATTATGCTGACTAGAATTGCTAGAACTCGGTTATAAGTGCCGTAAAGTTCTCGACCTGTTTCAACGTCTAGATAATTACATTTTACGGCAAATTTCAACCAAGTTTGAGTTTCTGCGGCTTCAGCTTCTGAATCATTTAATTTAGCTACAAATGCTGCTTCATAACGGCGTTTACGCCACGCCTCAGCCAAATTAGCGCAAACAGAACGTGATGATCTGCGAATCTGGTCAGTTAATGAATATTTTTCTTCAACAGGAAATTTTTTTGACGATTCAAATATTTTCATAGCTGCATCAAACGCCATTTGATAAGCTTCCAACTCCTCATGACTTTTTATCGCTTCTTTACTCATCTCTTCCTCCTTTCAAATAAATTCTCCCCCCTGCCCCCCTGCCTCATTCCAGCCGGATGCGATGATTTTGGTGAATCTTATCCAGTAGAGTATTCCGCAAAACTTCTAAATAAATATCAACATCTTGTGGTGTTTCCAGTAGCGACTTAGTTGCAACTCTCGCTACCTGCACCGATACGATCGGTTTGATAAACGTTGCTGTACTATAACTGCCATTGCTCGATTGACGCTCGATGATTTCATTGGCTTGCCGATCTACTTTTTCCAGCAATTGTGGAAGGATATTTTCTAGTTCACTCTGACGTGCGATCGCAGAATCGATACTTGTTACTTGGTTAACTGAGGTGACAACTTTATCGATATCTTGAGTAATGTTACTGAGGTCAAGCTGTGCAGAAATGTCTTCGTGAGCGGAAGTCACATACTCAGCTAATTTCTCCCGCATTGCCTTGCTTTTACTCTCCACCTGATAGATTTGAGTTTTTAGCGCCTCCTGCACCTTATCTTTGACAGGTAGGAGTAACATTGCTAATTCTGGAATTTTGGCAGTGGGGTCAGACATCGCCAAAATTTGTTTAACTAAATTCACCCGCCTGAGCAAATCTGGGTCACTAATATGGCGTAGTTCTGGTTCTAGAGTTTTCAGGTCATTATGAGCTTGCTGGAACAGCTTAATTTGTGTGCTAAAGAAAGATTGCAGCTTTTGCACATCTTCGATAAATTCTTCTATATCATCCCGTCGCTGACGAAATGTGTCGAAAAACTTAGCCGCACTGTCCTTGCTTAACAATTCAGCCAGCAAATCTAAGTTAGTACGCAGTAATTGAGCAAAGGGAAGCCCACTTTCTGCTTGAATTAACCAACCTTCTAGTTCTTGAGAGCGTTTTATGAGGGCATTTTTGTATTGTTCAAATAGCAACTGTGGATCGCTAGACATATTGCCATTGAGTAAGTCGCTGGCCATATCTTTAGCAATCTTCAAGTTTGCTGGGTTAATTTCATCAGTAAGGCGGACGGTATATTTATCTATTTCTTTGCGCGATCGCAACTGCATCACTAATCCTTTATCATGCAGATTAACGTTGCCTTGAGCGTGTCGCAGTTCTATTACACCCTTATTAGCAAGTTCCGCCATCACCCCCAAAGTGTCGAATTCCGACCAACCATAAGGACGGACTGCAAACTTATCTACCAATGCCTTAATGCTCACAAGGCGGCGAAGGCGGGTTTCTTCCATTAACCAAGCTCGCATTTCACTATGAGCAGCCACATTAACAGGCTGTCCGTTAATATCTTGTTCTTGACTCTCACGAGTTAGGGCATTGCTTACGTGATCTTCGTTTTCAAAACCACTAGCCACGTAACCGAGCTTTTGATACACATTACCTACCAAATAGCTCAAACCTTCATTCAGCAAGCTTTTAGTGTCTCGACTGCGAATTTCTAACTTGCTACCACAGGCAAATACATCAGCACGAATAATCAAATCCTCTAGGATAACTTTCAATTCCTGACGGCGTTTGCTATTCTCGTCTCCCCGTGCAATTAAAATTCTCTGGATACTAGGGCTGAGGTTGCTGCTATTTTTCAGACGCAAGTATTCGTCTGTTTTGATTAGAATATTTAGATCATCCAGTAGACGCTGGTTATCAGGCAATCGCACCAAGACTTCATAACGAGATCCCGTAGTACCAATGCAGAAAGCATCATCCTGCATAGCAGCGTAACTTTCGGCATAAGGGGTAACAATATGCAGGGTCAGGTCGTTAGTTTGCTGCCCAAAAGTTTGTTCATCCAGCTTGCGGTTAAATGGATACTTATGACGCTGGCTGTATCGTAGTTCTTTGTCAGTAAAAATTGAATCCCAGACAAGCTGTTGCAATTCTTTGAGAACTTTGATTGAATCAACTTGAGTATTTTTGATTTCTCTGCCAATATCTTGCTCCTCATGGGTCAAGAAAATATATTCATCGCCATTACGCTGGATAAGAGTTTGACGTTCCAAGCGCCCCAAAGCTGCTTCTACCTGCTGCCGCAAAGCTAGTTTATCTTGGTCAATATTACTTAGGCTAAGAGTAGTTAAATTATCCAAATTAGCCCGAATTTCTTTCAGGTACTTGACCATGAATAGGGTCTTCAATAGGTCAATGTCAAAAGAATATAGTTGTGGATTCCGATCCGCCTGAATAATAACTTGGTTGATCGAACTGTCCAAAAAGCCTTCTACTGCCATGTAAAAGGTGTGGAACGGAACCAGCACACCAAGAGGTTCTCCGGCTACCGCTTGGGATGCAACCTGAAAAGCATCCAATAGCGATCGCTCTCCTGATGCCAAGTGCTTGCCAGCAGAACCCATGAGGCGAATTTGAGTAAAAACCTTTTGCAACAGATTAAATTGATAGGGAATAAAGGGATACGCGGTAAAAAAATCTTGAGGATTGCCATATCCCGGCATATCGGCGCTATCCTGAGTAAAGGCAATTTGGTTTCTCAGAATAGCAATCTTCTGGCTATATAAAGCTTCCAACCCAGCCCGCGCTGCATCAGTTTTGCCCAGCAGACGTAACTTAATTACCTCATCGGTATTAGCAGAAGACAAGTTCAGTGGACGATAAAAACGACCAATGATCTTAGAAAAATCTTCGCCTTTTATCTTGTTTTTGGTAATCTCATCCATTGCCTCTTGGGATGTCACCACCACCCAAGCTTTTCCCAAACAGTAAGTACCCAAATCTTCCACAACAGTCTGTAGGTTCAGCATCAGTTTGCTGTCTTCACCGATATACTGTCCTACCTCATCCACCATAAAAATTAGGCGATGTTGCGGCCCTTTACTATCCAGATACTGCTTTACCATGCCAGCAAACTTTTCTGGACTCAGAGTATAATTTTGTTCGCCGAAATCCAGTAAGCGGTTAGCCGCTTCTGCACTCATACCCGTGCTAGTTTGTAATGCACTAGCGATCGCATCTTGATGAAAACCCCAAGCATCTCGGTTTTCCTTCCATTCCAAGCCACTCTCTGCCAAGAAAGCTTGTTGAAAAGCTGCATATTTACCTTGGCGATCTAATTGACGTTCAAACTCAGCAATGGGAAGAACCGTCCCAAAGTAACCCAAATGCTCGTCAAATACCTTTTGAAAGACTTTGGTAATGCTTTCTTTATGGTTTTTATTATTGGCATCAGCTTTGGAGTCAATATTGAATAAAATCACATCGCAAGAACTATGTGCCGCCTGTGCTATTAAGGCTTGCAACATCGGATCGGGTATGCGTTTTTCATCAAAGTAATCCAAGGCGCGGCTAGTTTCCAGTTGATGATTAGCCAATAGGTATGACAGAATTTTCAAAAAGTGAGATTTCCCTGAGCCAAAAAATCCAGAAATCCATACACCCATTTTATCCGTAGGATTGCTTAGGGCATTGGTGTAGCGTTCAAAAAATGTCCGAAAGTGCCTATCCAGTTCGTTGGTAACTACATACTCTTCTAATTCTTGACGAATATTCTCATCGTCCTTCTGCCCAACTTTAATAACGCCATTGATATTACGGTGAATGTCCTTTTGGAAGAGTTCGGCGATATTCATAGGTGGTGTTGTTGGTGGGGAATCAGAGGGAAAGCCCGATAGTAGTTGTCATCCTTAAAGGTGTCGAATAGGCGTAGTTCGTGCCCATCGTAAGAACCAGGGAAAAACATTACTAGGGGGATTTTGTCAAGTACTGGGTGCAGGTTGTTGAGAATACTGTGCGATCGTAAAAGGGGCCAGCTAGCACCAACTCCAGTCATGATTACAAGCTGTTCATCACCCCTAAGTTTTTTTTGGATGTAGGCAATAACTTGGTCAGGTCGGACAAGAGGCGCAATGGTCTTAGCCAGGGCAGCATTTCCTTTAGTTGCTTCCAACTCAAAAGTTTTTTTGAGTACCCCTCGTTCTGACAAGATGTCGAGAATAGTCTTGTAAAGGTCGATTTCCAGCAAAATAAGCTGGATCGGTGAACTCGTCAATTGCGGCTTCAGGCGATCGACGTAGCGCTGTACCAGTGGTTCATATTCAGCGTCATAATCAAAAATATAAAAGCCAATTTCGTTTCCAATGCCACGGTTACTCAGCAGGCGTGCATCTTGCAGCTTTGGTAGTAGTGCATCAAGGCGCTGATTAATGGTCAATGTGGGCATGACTTCCGCATTAATCCGCAGCTAACTTGGCTGTATTCAAGTGCTTATTTATATACACACTAAAATTTATCCTCAATATTTTTTATCAAGGATAATCGTTAAATGGCTACAAGCTGTATGTGAAATTACGGCTTTTGCTAGGTAATTAACAAGTTGTATTTTTCTAGATGTCAACA
>JBGTMK010000709.1:0-2836 GCA_041743605.1 Nostoc sp. | reverse complement strand
AAAAAATTAGTTGATGCATAATTGGGAATTAGCGGCGGAAATTTCACAGAGGCTTATTTTCAATTCATATCGCCGCGATTGTGATGAGCTAAGTAGAACGGCGTGAATAATTCAAGGTTTGTAGTGGGGACTTTAGTCCTCTCTTAAGGGCTAAAGTCCCCACTACAAGCTAATTCAATTAAATTTTACATTACTTAATGTAGTTTGGTTTTTTCTCGCCGACTTACTTATAATCTAATAAAAAATTCCATTATATATTTTAAGGTGAAGTAGCGCTTAATTGCATTCTTTTTAATCCTCCTTCACTTGTGCAGTCTTCCATTTCGCCAAGAAATTCTGGATAATATTCTGTATTTCTAATTAACCAGTCACCGCTACGGACTCTAGCATTAGTCTGAAATTTACCAGACACCGATGATAACTCATTTTTTTTAATTGAAAGAAAACTTTCTACTCTGCCAGAAATTCTTACATTACCATTACCATTATCTCTCTTGATAATTTTAAACCCAGACATTTTCGTAATTGAAATACCTCGGTTCAAAGAGCAAGCAGAGCCAGTTTTAATATTCGCAGCGATCAATAATTTTTCACTAGTTATAAAAAACCTCATATTTTTACTTGCTGAATCTGAAACTTGAGCATTTGCAGGAAATGATGATATGGTGAGGCTTGTAAGAGCAATAGAAATGTTTAATAATCTTTTTATTATCTTTAACATAAGCTTCCTTTTTCTCGTAATCATTGATGTGATATTTATTGTTAGTCGTTTATCAGCCAATTATTTAACAAGTTATAAAAGTTATGTTTTATAACCACTCTTCTAATATCCATAACTTTAACTGTTAGTACAATGGCAGAATCAACGATATAAACATCAAGATTTTATGAAGAGAAATGCTATAACGGTTCTCAATTACATAGAATACATAGCTAAAATCAAGATTTTTAGTACGCTAGGGGTAGCATAGCGCACTAAATTCCACTACTAACTACTTATTTACAACTTGCAGCCGCTGAGTTACCATCGTCATCCCATTCCCTCGCAGAATGACAGCAGAAACCCATTGGCTACCAGGGGTAGATGGTGCTTGTCCCGTTTTAAACAGTCCACCAGATGTTAATAATTGCAAATCAACGGATGTGGGGTTGAGAAATTTATCTGGCTTGATGGGTTCCTCCAGCGCCGTTCCTAGTAGAAAATCATCACCAAGTGGCTCTTGGACGATCGCATCAAAACTATACTTCTGACCAACCAGCACCTGCTGTGGTAATTTGATATCAATTTGGGGTGGCTTACTGCCAGAGGTAAGTAGGGTGCGTTCTGACAAAATGTCTTGGCGGACAATTTTGCCGCCTTGAATGCGCTGACGCGATTTAATCGTGGCATTGAGAGCCAAATTATTACTGTTACCAGAAGATAAGCCAGTTATCTGCGTTTCTGTTTCGGCAATAATTCCATTGGCTTCAGGTTTTGAAGATAGCAGTTTCGTGCTGTATTGCAATTTGGGATATCGTTGCCAAAGTGAAACCAAAGATTTTTCTAGGGTTTGGAGGTTTAATCCATCCCCATGAGCGAAATTGGGGCTGTAGAATTGCAACACCCCTTTGACATCGCCCCGGTTGGCGGCAGCATCAACTTGTGTCAACAGATTTTTCAGATCGGCTGGTGCATTTTGGGGTGTAGTAGCTTGGGCAAATTGCTGTGGTGTCGTCGCTTGAGTAGTTTGCCAACTACCTGTTAAAGCAAGGGTTAGTAGGAAGGTAATCAAACCAATACTGGTTGGTAATCTGAGTTGGCGTCTCATTAAGGCGGTGATCATGTTAGTCATTGGTAAGAATTTACTGATTTGATTAGAGAAAGTAAGGAAATTGTTTTATCTTAGTTAAGCTAGACGCTAAACGGTAGAGGTTTGATGGCAAACGCACCGATACGATTATTAATAGCTGCCAGTGGGACTGGTGGACATTTGTTCCCAGCGATCGCACTGGCACAAAAACTGCCAGATTATCAAATAGAATGGCTGGGAGTACCCAATCGGCTTGAAACTCAACTTGTTCCTCAAGAGTATCCCTTGAATACTATTGCAGTTGAAGGGTTTCAGCAAGGGTTTGGACTCTCCTCGATTCGGATTTTGGGTAAACTCGCCCTTTCGATTCTAGAAGTCAGGCGAATTTTAAAACAGGGAAATTTTCAAGGGGTGTTTACCACAGGAGGTTATATTGCCGGGCCAGCTGTCATTGCGGCGCGTTCCCTCGGTTTACCCGTGGTTTTTCACGAATCTAACGCAATACCTGGTAAAGTAACTCGCTTTTTTGGCCCTTGGTGTAGTGCGGTAGCTTTGGGATTTGAAGTAGCTGCTAAGTATTTGCCTCGTGCTAAAAATGTCTGCGTTGGTACTCCTGTGCGATCGCAATTTATCGATGGAGCAATTGATGCACCACTGGATTTAGACATTCCTGATGGTGTTCCCTTAATTGTTGTCTTTGGTGGTAGCCAGGGTGCAGTTGCAGTTAATAAGTTGGTGCGCGAATCTGCAAAAGCTTGGTTTGATGCTGGTGCATATCTAGTACACTTAACTGGCGATCGCGATCCAGAAGCAGATAGTCTCAAACATCCACAGTACATAGCTTTACCTTTTTACAACAATATGGCAGCCTTGTTACAGCGAGCAACTCTTGCCATTAGTCGTTCTGGTGCTGGTAGCTTGACAGAATTAGCAGTGTGTGGAACGCCAGCGATTTTAATTCCTTATCCCTTTGCCGCAGAAGACCATCAATCTTACAATGCAGAGGTATTTACAAAAGCTGGTGCGGCGTTAACGTTAAAGCAATC
>JBGTMK010000708.1:0-11157 GCA_041743605.1 Nostoc sp. | reverse complement strand
AATACCCCCGTCACCTGTAGTCAGAACGGTGTGGTGTACTAATGCTGTACTATTACCCTGCCATTTAAGCGCACAGGAGAAAAAGCCGATTGCCATTTGGGACTGCCATCGCTCGTGCTGCACAAGCAATAATCACCTTTACATGATGCGGTCTAGTGATTATCAAGACAAGTGATGCGCTGACTCAATCACTTTTCGTTTCAGTTTACCTAGACACTACCTTTCTTCGATGCAGGCTGGGATCTTTTTTTTGTGGTTCCCCCTAAAAATACACCTCTAAAAGAAAAACCTAAAATAGGTGAAAAAAATAAACTAATAATGACTTTATAGTTAATAAGTGATGTATGAGGTCAAAGAGTATACTCTAGCATTTGAGTATACAAATATTACAGGTGTAGGTTTGGGTTAAAGAAAATGGGCAAAGGTGCTTATTTTAAGAAACTTGTACAAAATTCTTCCCTGCTTCTGTTGCTTTCATGCCAAATCAAGCTTATCGGAATAGCCCGTTATTTAATCGCTATCACGCCATAAAACTATAGAGTCATTTTAAGTTTATTTTTGAGAGTGGTGTGATTGCTTTATAAAAAATTCTTTAAGAAATGGGTAAAACTTGCGTGCCAAAAACTCAAACTTTCCTGCAATTGATTCCGAACTTGTCCTGAATCAATTTTCAGGGTGAGGGAGATCCAAATAATAAAATGCTATAAGCCTAGCTTTCGCCCTTCGGGGCGAAAGCGCCAGAAATATAGTTGTGTAGCCAAAATATCCTTGATACGGTGAAGCAGCGCGGTCTTCTCCCAAAGGGAGAGGCTAGCGCCAAGGGGGTTTCCCCCATGAGCGACTGCACCAAGCCCATAGGGGCTGGGCATTTTATTACTTGTAAGTGCCTGAACGCCAAGATGCTCCCTGATGGCCGAAGGGACTTTAGCTGATTGCGAGTTAGCTTGCAATGTAATAAATTATACAGTTAAAATACAACTTTAACATCGAACGAAATCCCCATGCTGTATCATGATAATTGTCTAGGTAAATAAATATGTTGTTGGTAGGCTTATTTAGCCTGTTTACCTAGATGAGTATAATGCAGAAAGCTTTACTGCATAGCGATGCCTACAGTAATTATAATTGCGTAACACAAAGTGTTTTAGATTACAAAAAATACAGTAATACAGAGAGCATAAGGGAAGGCACAGATATCGTTTGGCATGGTGGTCTGCAAATTCCCACTCCTTTTAACACTCGCGATCTTGGCTCATATAAAGGATTAGTTTTTGAGAATCATAATTAAGTTTTTGCCGACCAATGGTCGGCAAATTGCGATTTTCATAAAGCGATCGGCTACACTGGCCGGTTACGCCATTGCTTAGTATAAGCATGAAGTAATCAATGACTGCAAAGCTTAAGTATAAAAAACTACAAAACTTTGCTAAATAACTGATGTGCGTGAGCAAAACTATTTACTGGCTGAACTAACTTAGAAACGGCGATCGCTGTTGACTGCGCTGCTCACATCAAAAATTTTGGGTTTCACTGTTCCTTCTGACCCCAAACCGATTTGGCTGTTGGGGTTGTTGTTAGACCAACTGGGGTTAAAGTTAACTTACCGCAAGCAGGGGACAAGAGGTCAACAAGTTAAATTATTTTCTTTATCTAAGAAAGAATAAGACAAGACTTGCGTTGGTTGGTTGTGCTGGAGATGGAGTAAGTCGCCGCAACGGAACTGCGATCCAAGGAAGCGACTGTGCCTGATTTTTACGATTGCGTCTTCTTCCATTCGTCTACTGTCAAGCAAGTTTTCCCAGTGGGTATTAATCCTGTGGTTGCTGACACACCGAAATTTGTCAGCGCATAATTTTCTACTTCTGCGTCCTTGAAGGCAAGTTCCACTACCTTTTGCTTCTCTTGTTTTGACAAAACTTCAACTTTCACATTCTCTGGCGTAGGAGTAGTGCCTGTCTTCTTGAGCATGAAATTTTTCACATTGTACAAGCCTTCTTCTCGCGGCTTCCCTAAATTTAAGCATCCTCTTGATTTCACAAATAGTCCTGTAGTCCAAAAATTACTTACAAAATCCTGTTTGTTAACAAACTGAACTCTATCCGCTCCCCACACATAAACAGGCTGGAAATATCCCTTAGTTCGAGGGATTTTGGTTTCGTTGCACCTTGTTCCGTTGTTGTACGGAGCGTTCCAGTCTCCGCATACCTTCCAAGTTATTCTATATAAGTTAGGTGTCTCTTCTACATATTGCCTGATTTGCTCCAGTACTTCCTTATCTTTTTGGCTTTGCACATCAGTTAACTTAGTCCCAGAATCATTCTCTGCCTGAGCTACCAAGTCTTTTTCAGACTGGCAAGCTCCATTACCCGCACCTATCAAAACAAGGGCTATGAGTAAACCTATTTTATTCATAAAAAACTCCAACAATTAATACGCGAAATTAATTAGCGATTTTCTTGTTTAACAAGAAAGAATTCAGGAGTCAGTCGCCAGAATGGGCTAAACCTTAGCTATCCGCTAACAGAATTAAATTTTGAATCGATTTAGCGTCTGAATAAACGGGTTTAAGTCCCCCACAAAACAAGAAACTTTGGTGGTCAACTTTCGTAGTGGCGGATCAGAATCCTCCACTAATTGATTCTGACTCCTAACTTCTGACTCCTTCTTTAAGCAATATCTACTTTTAAGAATGCTTGACTACAAGCTGCAAATATTATACATATTTGTTGCATATATGCAATCAAGTTTTAACAGTTTTTAGTCATAGTTCTACCCTTCCACAGCCATCGGCAACTGAAATCACATAGAGGCAATGGCGCACATAGAGGCAATGGCGCACAGAGCGTCCAGATATATCGTCGCACTACTGTTTGATACAGTTCACAGCCCCAATGGTAGGTGAGGTGATAGCGACCTCTGGATCTTCTTATAGCGCAGGATGATTTTGTGTTGCTACTTATTAAAAAGCAAATAAAAAATAGTACAACAATTATGAAGAAAGAACAAGTCACTTGAGTACGGAAAAAAACAGTACTAAAGTTTCTTCATCTTTTAAGTAGGAATATGTCATAGATAAAAGAGCAAAGTTGAGAAAAAATTTGTGTGTGAGCATAATTGGCGTAAGTAACATCTAAATCAGCAATGAAAAAAATATGGACATTTTGGGAATTTGACCATACATTGGGTAGCGCGGTTCGAGTAATATCAACCCCATTAGGGCTAGAGATATTTGCTGAAGATGTATTTCAGATTATTGCACCGGAATTAAATAATGAAAAAATAGTGCCTCTGCATATCCAAGTTAGAGAACGTCATGTGGTTCTTGGTGAGCAAGTAACAATAGTAAAAACTTTAAATTCTGGAGGTATATATAATTTAAAAGGCATAGTAGAAGAACAAATGATTAATAATTTCACGCAATGGATAAGGAGTAATGTCTTACCGATATTTCAAAAAGATTTCTTTTAGAGAATTGAGAACAAATCTGAATTATGAGGAGAAGAAGAAGAATGACACAAACTATCAATAACAATCAAAATGGGAATATTAATGGCAAAGCTGATATCTCGGTGATTGAAACAGCAGAAGAAATAAAGCTAAATGATTTAACACCAGAGCAGCAGTTAGAATTAGAAAAACTAAATTTAGACCTTGATATAGCCTCAAATGCAGATAAAGAGGCAGAAGAAGTAACTAAAACTCCCCCAAGAAGATTAGTAATAGTAGACGGGGGGAAAGGTGGAGTTGGTAAATCGATGTGGACGAGAGGATTTTTACAAACTTGTATAGATGAGAAAAGAAGAATTGTGGCAGTAGATGCAGATAATTCTAATCCAGATTTGTTGAGATATTATGGTGAGAATGGTGAGCATTGTCAAATACAGCAGTTAAATATTTTTAAAGATGGAAGTATAGATAGATTTTTTGATCAGGTAAAGAGAATGATGGAGCCAGAGCCAGATACATATAATCAACTGCCACCACCAGAATCGCTGTTTTTATTAGAATTGCCACCGCAATCAAGACAAATATTTAAAAGATTTATAGAACAAGAGTTCTTGGAAACAGCCGCCAATGACTATGACATTAGAGTAACAATGGTCGTGGTAATTAGTCGAGTATCAGATTCGGTAAAGCAATTAATAGATTTATACAGCTTTTGCGGAAATAAAGTAGATTACATAGTCGTTAGAAATTTATTTTATGGTGAGGAGTCAGAATTTTTTAGATATAGCAACTCATCAATAGTTCAAGAGATAAAGCAAGAGCTATTAAAAGCAGGAATCCCTTTGTTTGATATTACAATGCCGAATTTGCTTGAATATGCCTATGATTATTTAGATGAAAAGTCACTAACTTTTTCTGAAGGAATAAAGCAAAAAGAACTACCAGGAGTGAAAATGCGGGTGAAGAGTTGGCTAAAAAATTTTAAACAGCAAATTTGTCCAGTTAAGCATCTCTTAGGGCTGGAGAGTATAAATGTTGAAATCTTCTAAAAGAATGGTAATGACTGTAGGTGACTCTCGTGTAGGCAAGTCTACAGTTATGAAACTGTTGCTGGAAATTTATCAAATTCAAGGTAAAAGATTGAAAGTTTATGACCATGATAATCGTGATAGACTTTTGGCTTACAAAGATTTAGTGTGTATTGAAAAGATAGATTTTTTCAATAAACAAACTGACAGGATGTTTATTGATCTGGTAGCTGCTGATATAGATATCATTTTAGTGGATATGCCGGGGCAGCACATAGACAAAATTTGTCAGTATATTGTTGAGTCTGAACTATTAGAAGCTTTAGCTGAATATGGATGGAAGCTAACGTTCCTGCAACCGATATCACATAGAACGGACTGCATAGACTACTTAACTCAAATCATCCAAACTGCTACTAACAATGCTAACTATGTGATAGTGAAGAATTATCATTTTGCGCCAGAGTTTAGGGAATATGACGAAAAAATGCAGAAAACTCTGTTAACAATAGGAGGAACAGAAATAAATTTGATGGCTT
This sequence comes from Nostoc sp., assembly GCA_041743605.1. Lineage (GTDB taxonomy): Bacteria > Cyanobacteriota > Cyanobacteriia > Cyanobacteriales > Nostocaceae > Nostoc. The sequence goes on along the minus strand of JBGTMK010000708.1, from coordinate 6,143 downwards.
TACATCGAAATCACTATCAAGCGATGGAGAAAGCTGTCAAGCCATATTCACAAGTTTGCCAGGATTTCTCAATAATTTTATTTTGGAGAAGCTTCATTTTCCAGTGGATTAAAAATTTCCGCAATTCAGTGATGAATAACAATTTGGCTATTAAATATCTAGGGCTTGATTGATGACACTACAACCCGGATTTCTTACCACACCTCGAATGGAGGAGTAATGAGTTATGAGTAATGAGTTATGAGCGAATACTTTAATATCTTACTCATTATTTCTTACTCTTTACTCATTACTCATTACCCATTATTTATTACTCATCATTAAACGCTTTGGAGCTTATGAGAAATGCGAGTACAAGACACATTACAAGGCTACTCCCCATCAGAACAAAAACGCATAGTTGAAGGGGCATATCAACTAGGAATTACACCAGATGATCCAGTTTTTAGGATGATGGCGACACTAGGCAGATATGAAGAAACGATCATAGACCTCCAGGCAAGAATGGAGGCAATGATAGAAGCGTGGGCAGCATTAATAGACCAAAAACTGGAGAAGACAAGTAAATCCGCCGAGTCAATGCACTATACGGTTGTCTCCAGTGCTGTGCGTGATGAGATGAAAAAAAATAAGCCCACCGACGCAGGTATGAAAGTGCAGACAGGCTGGGGATTGGGGACAGTATCTCTGGTGTGTGGATTAGTAGCGGCTGGCAGTACCTTGCTGGGTTCGCTGACCACATGGAATCTGGTGCAAAATATAGGAACCAATCAGTCAGTGGTAGTATCACGCAACGAGATTAAGATTCTGCAATGGGCAAAATCCCAAGAGGGAAAGCAGATGTATCAAATAATCTTGAAGAATCAAGCAGCAATTGAAGCCTGTCAAACACAGCAGAGTAAAACCCAGGGCTATTGTTTAATTCAAGTAGGTAAGTGAAAAGCACTTAACTGAATGTCACGCTTGTTAAGCGTTAACCCCTGGTATTACTGGTTTTGGGGTTGCAGGTATTGGGGTGTGGGGTGTAGGGAATTACGAACAACTTGGTTTTGTCTGGCGCACTAAAATTCAATTTTTATCAACACACGAAACTGCAACCCTACCCCCAACAAGATAGCCCTGACGATATTTCACATGAGTCTTAGTGCCATTGGCACTTAACTAACTTGGGTAACAGTGTTTGAGATATAGCCGAGTTCAGAGGCTTTTAGAATAGCATTGATGCGATTATCAACACCTAATTTAGAATAAATATTCCTAGCATGATTTTTGACCGTGTTTTCACCAATGAACAACTTGTGACCTATCTCCTTATTAGATAATCCGGCAGCGATTAATGACAAAACATTAATTTCTCGCTCGGTTAAGTGGTCATCAAAGATTTTCCCTTTGATTTTGGGCTTGTGAAGAAGATTTAACAAACCTCTTTTAATAATTTCGGAATCAAATAAACTTTTATTATTATGAGTGGTTCTGATCGCCTCTAAAATCAAAGAAATGTTATTTTTTTTGAGAATATAAGAATCAGCGCCACTGCCGATAGCAGCATTGACAATTTCTTGAGAAGAATTGCAGGAAAGGACAACAACTTTAGTGTTACTGCGATAAATCTTGATTTGCTTAATGACCTCGACTCCAGAAATGTCGGGTAAACCAATATCCACAAGGACAACATCAGGCTCCCACTGTTTGACGATATTAATACCCTGCTCACCAGTAGAAGCATTAGCGACCATCTCCATATCTGGTTGCTGTTGAATAGCAGTAGTGATGCCGAGTCTGAATACCTCTTCATCCTCAATAAGTACTAATCGAATCATATAAAGTTTTGATTGTTAGATACTAAAATATTTATATCACAGTTATTGATGTTAAGTGTTTTAAATTATATATACAAACGTAAAATGAGAACAGTTACTTTAGAAAAGTATGGCAGTCCAAATTAAGTAAAAGTATTAGTACTAAAGTCTGAGTGAATAAAAATTTTTTCAGTCTAAAATAAAAATATTCGAGATGAAAGAAAATTTAATTAGCATTCATAAAAGTAGCAAAAACAACAATCTATCTTGGGAAGCATATATGCAGCAAGAATCTCTAAGCAAGCAATTGGATTTCTCATCTCTGTTACATGATGTATCAAGCAGTTTTAGAGCCACATCATTAGTGCTGAATCAGATAATTGATGGTGCTTATGGACAGTCTTTAGAAGAAATCAGACCTCTTTTGATAGGTTTGCAAGAAATGAATGAGCGAGGACTGGGCTTGGTTGATAGAAGAACGCCTTATTTAGAACCTAGTCTAGCAACGTTAGGGCAGTTTGATATGTTAGATTTTTTACAAAAGCTATATTTTCAATACAAGGTAATAGCACAGTATCATTCCTTGAATCTCCACTATGAAACGCAAGTAACATACAAGCATGAAACGCAAGTACGGGGTGACAGTATAAGTATTGACAGAATGTTATGCAATATCATAACTAATGCTATTAAGTACACCTTGCGAGGAGATATATTTATAAGACTGCTCAATCAAGATGATGATTTAATTGTTGAGATTGAAGATACCGGCTGTGGGATTGCCGCCGAACAGCTATCAAATATATTTATTCCGTTTTGGAGAGCGCCCCAAAGTAAGTTATCTGATAAGCCGGGCAGAGGGATGGGGTTGTATATTGCCTGGATGGTGGCTTCTGCTCACGGACTGAGTATGAGGGTAGATTCGGTAACCAAACAAGGAACCAAATTCACCATTATATTTCCTTACAAAGATGACGAGATATATGGGGTTGATGGTAGGATGTGCCTCAAATAACAGAGGTGAGTTGATGCGTTACTTATATGATGTGAAACTTTGGGACAGGATTGAAACAGGAGTGGAATTTCTAATTTTTGCGGCTTTGATGATAGCGGCAATTATCAAACTGGGGCACAACGATTTTCTACAAGCATTGTATTACATAGTATTAGCTGTTATCATCTCGCCCTGGTCACAATTCGAGCGGGTGACTAAGCGATATGTCTTAGTAAGTGCGTACATTCTTGGGTTGTTTGTCGGGTATTTTAGTTAGTCTAACTCTGGGCCGTCAGGAGAACGCTCGTTTTGTTGTTGCTGTGGCTGTTGTTGTTGCTGTGGCTGTTGCTGTTGCACTCTTATATCAAAGTTGATCAGCTTTTGTGTTTCTTGTGGTGAAAGGTGATTGTGTATTACTTTGTATTCATCGTTATCATCTACTTTATAAGCACTAAAAGCCGATTGATTATCACTTTTGCGCCAAACAGTCAGACGCTGCATACCTTCTCTCATCAACAAATTTAATTGATAAGCCATGCCTTCATAGACTCGACCGCCAATAGTATCTTGTCCCTTTGTAACGATAATATTCATCAGCGCCGGAATCAGAGATTTTTTAGCAACCTCATCATTTTCACTCTCAAGCGATTTTGACTGTTGGCTGTCAACAAAAGGCAGTTTGCGCCCTTTAGTTTCTAATATCTGCTGCAAAAATGTCTTTTTCTTTTCATTGATCAAATCTTCAACTCTTGTTGAGTTATCTTCTATATCAGGTGTTTCCTCGGATTTATTTAAACCAAATTTTTGAGTGTACTCTTGGTAGTATTTTTCCTTAAGGGATTGCCTGTAATCTTCAGTACTTTGAGCATTTTGGGACAGGTCTAAAGTATTTCTCACCTCACCAATAATATTTTCGCGCTGTGTGGGGTCTAGTGCGGGGGTTATTGACGGTGAAGGTGGGTGTTTCTCCATCATCAGCGCCAGTCTGTAGGCCATTTGGTTGTCAGAAAAGCCACTGTTGCGGTTGATGATAGTAATGGTTTCGGCTACTGAGCTAGATTGCATAGCGATTACAATTCTAATTCCTGTGAATTAGTAGTAGGTTGTTGTGGAGTGTGAGATTTCTGGGAATGTACTTCAACTTTGGGCGTATAAGTATTGTTAATAATCTGGCTACGAGTATTGAGCAAATCTTGAATAATATCACTCAAAGGAGGAAGTGAGATATTCGTTTGCCCTTTATTGTGCTGCTCGAATTGACTTTGAAGGAGAATTTTCTGGTAAAGTTCACGTTGCTCCCCAATAGTCAGCTTGCCAGTTAAGACAAGTTTTTCACGTTTTGGGTTGTTGTACTGATTGGCAACACTAGACCAAGTATTATTAGTTTCTAAACCTTGCCAATGAGAGGCAATGTCAGGGTGAAGAGGCACGGGTGTATCACGTTTTGGGTCAGAATAAAACTGTGGCTGTGCTTCTTTTTGAACGTGCGATCGCAAATCATTAACAATGTGGGCTAATGGTGGAAGCACAATATCAGTACGTCCATTGCGATTGATCTCACTCCAGGCAAGATTTTGAATCTGCTGGTAAAGTTCACGCTGTTCACCAACAGTTAACTTTCCAGTTTGCTGAATTTTAGATTGAAATTCTAAACGTCCTTGCGCTACAGTCTCATGACTTGAACCATCTTTTTCTAACTGCTCCCAATATTGGTTCAAAACTGGATGTAGTGGTAGCAAAACTTTATCTAAGTTAGAAGAAAAATTGGGTTGTTTTGCTGGTTGTGATGGTGTTGTGTTTTTAGGCGTTGGTGTAGTTGAGTGTGATACAGCGTTCTGTTGTTTTGAAGAATTAGAGCTTACTCCTTCTCCTTGTGGGTTTGATTGTGTCTTGCGATCTGGTATGTTGGGCGTAGATTGGTGTGACTGCTCCTCGTCTAAATTACGGGTAATTTCGGGATGAACGGGCAAGTCGATGTCACGGGTGTCTGTCGGGTTGCCAAACAAATCTTTGTAATTAATATGCAGCTTTTGAGCTAATAATCTTAACTTCTCCAAATCAGCTTCAGTGATAGCCATCGCTTGGACTTGATGAGTCATACCAGTGTCAGTTTTCTCAAACTGAAAGCGAACAGCTTCCCGATTTGTACCATTGTGTTCAGTTTTGAGTAATTGCAGAGTAGATGTATTGTCAGTGGTTTGCCGAAAAAGAATCCGGTAATTCCCCAAGGTTAAATCGTCTTTCTCGAACCTATTAATACTTTGTGTGAGAATTTTTAATACCTCGTTTTCTTTGAAACTTTCTAAAATATTGTGTGTGCCTTTAGGAGAGACTGAACCAACGACAGAAGCTATTTTGCGAGGGTCTTCATCAACAGAGGGCAATTCTTTACCAGCTTTGAGGTAGTCAGCCACTAACAAAAACTCCTGCCTTTCAATAGGCAGAATGTTAATTTGTCTTTCTCTCCAAATTTTTGGCTCATCATCTATTTCTGTGTAAGAAAGTTTAATATTGCCCACGTGTCCCCATTTATCAGCTTGAAAAGTCATTAACTCTACATCATCATGACGACGATAGATACTGTATTTATCAGCGCCATGATTCTTAATTACAAAAGCATCAGCATGGTAGATTTTGCCACTGGTCTGCTGTTGTTCATCTTTAGCCTCAACACCATATTTTTTTAACAAAGTATAAGCAGCAAAAGCTATTTGTTTATTCTCGCTAGCTTCTAGGCGCTTTCTAAAAAAATTAGGCTCATAAAGTGTAACATTTTCTTTTTTAGCCCAAGAACTAATGCTTTTTGTGTTTTGTGGAATTACAGGCGGTTCAGTTGGTTGGGTTGACTCAGGGGTAACATCTATATGAATAATGTCTGAATCAATAACTTTTATATCTATAATCTGTGAACCAGGGTCAATAAATGGTTGACGACGATTCTTGTGAAATACATTCATGTTTGGTTCTAATTCGGGAGCATCTGTCACAGTAGAATCTCCTTTTTGTTGATCAATTGTTTTGACTGTGCCATCTTTGAGCTTGATAGTAAAACGTAAGCTATCAAGTTGATTTTGATGCCATTCTTCTAGAGCTATAGCCCCGGCAGATAGCTTTTCAAAACTTTCTCCTCCCTGCGTGACTATAAAATCATCTACACCTTTATCCGGCCCTGGCAGCGTTACTACTTTAACGACAGCACCAAATTCTTGTAACCTACATTTCGCACTTCAATTTGAAATACGGGAGAATTACAAAATAGATAAAACCAAGAAATTCAGGATAAGTAAGAAAAAAGCGATAAAAATTTTTCTTTTTAAAATAAATAATTAAACATAAAATATTTAACTGAT
>JBGTMK010000707.1:0-6031 GCA_041743605.1 Nostoc sp. | reverse complement strand
ATCAGTTAAATATTTTATGTTTAATTATTTATTTTAAAAAGAAAAATTTTTATCGCTTTTTTCTTACTTATCCTGAATTTCTTGGTTTTATCTATTTTGTAATTCTCCCGTATTTCAAATTGAAGTGCGAAATGTAGGTTATAAGTTATTAGGTTTTGGTATTGTTAAGTATATTCATTACCAAAACTGGCTCCGTATTATTTCAACTATTCTGACTCCTGACTTCTGAATTCTTAATCATCATTTCTTTATATAATCCGGATGATTATAACTTTATTTTGTAGTTATATATATATTCCGATCGCACTAGGTCACGCTTACAAATGAATCGGGTTGCTCGCCGTTATATTTCTTATTTACTGTGTTTGGGATTAGTAGCCACTTTAACAGTTTTTTCATTCTCTTCACTGCCAGCTTATTCCCAGAAAACACGTCCTTTAACTACAGAAATTCGCGGTGTTTGGCTCACAAATGTTGCTAGTGGTGTACTATTTGTCCCTTGGGGGATTAACCGTGCTGTAAATCAATTATCATCTCTCAACTTTAATACTATTTATCCTGTAGTTTGGAACCGAGGACATACTTTTTACAAGAGTGCTGTAGCTAAAATGACTACAGGATCAGATATTCAACCTCTGCTCAACTTCATGCACTTTGGACAAGATGTTTTAGCAAAGATAGTAACACTTGCTAAAAATAAAAATTTGAAAGTCATCCCCTGGTTTGAATACGGTTTCATGACACCGCATTATTCACAATTAGCTAGACGTTATCCTGACTGGTTGACAATTGGACAAGAAGGTTTAAAGTCTACCCAAGATGCTCCACCAGAAGAAATCGACAGTATTTTAGTAAGTAAGCTGGCCTGGTTAAATCCTTTACATCCGCAAGTGCAAGAGTTTATTCAAGAGCTAATTTTAGAAGTAGTCAGAGATTACGATATAGATGGTATTCAGCTTGACGATCATTTTGGGATGCCTGTACAGTTTGGCTACGATCGCTTCACTATAGAACTCTACCAGCAAGAGCATCGAGGCAAAAGTCCCCCAACTGACCCTTTTAACTCAGAATGGATGCGTTGGCGAGCAGACAAAATTACTGATTTTATGGCAGAAATCTATCAAGCTGTCAAGGCAATTAAACCTAAAGTCAAAATATCTGTGTCTCCCAACCCTCAAGCTTTTGCCTACAAATACTATTTACAAGACTGGGAAAATTGGGTAAAAAAAGGTTTAGTTGATGAGTTAATTTTGCAGGTATATCGAAATGATAAAAAGTCTTTCATCACTCAACTAGAACTTCCATCTGTGAAATTGGCTCAAAGTCTAATTCCTGTAGGAATTGGGATATCAACTGGAACGGTGCGTACCCCGGTGAAAATCGCCCAAGTTAGAGAACAAGTTCAAGTAGTGCGCGATCGCAATTTTGATGGTATCTCCTTTTTTTATTGGGAGAGTCTGTGGGGTTATATCGTACCAGAATCACCCCAACAACGACGCAAAGCTTTTTTTGAGATGTTTAATGCTAAAACTGTCAGACTATTAAAACCAAAGAAACGTTGATGCCATTCGCGCCCGGAAACTCTAAATTTGGCTTTACATTGCTGTGGACTTTAGCTACTTTTGGCGGTTTTTTATTAAGTTTACTCTTAATTGAAGTCGGCGAAAAGCCTGATATTGGGGTAGTAGAAGCAGCTATTGGCGGATTTGCGATCGCACTTCCTCAAGGTTGTCTTCTCAAACAACCTATATTTTGTATTAGGTGGATTTTGTCAAGTCTTTTGGGTTGGAGTATTATCACCGCTATCGGTATTGGTGCTGTAGGTTGGATTGTACCTAGTACTCAAATTCTCCCTCTGAGAATTCTGTCTGGGGCAATTTATGGCGCATTTGGCGGCTTGGGAATTGGATTGGCACAATGGTTAGCAATTCCCCAGCCAACGGCGTGGCGATGGATATTTGTCTGTTCGGGAAGTTGGGCTGTTGCTGTTCCTGTTGGTTCTGCGGTAGGAATGCTCTTGCGCCGCCTGACGCAGTTCTTCTTTGGCGAAGTCATGGGATTAGCCATTACTTGGCTACTGGTTGGTATCCTCACCGGAATGAATGCTCACAAATTGCGATTGTAAGTTGCTACAGACGCGATTAATCGCGTCTCTCCAATTATTAAGAATTATAAATTTAATTAACATATACTGATAATTACACTTAGATATATGCAAGAATCTTTAAAAACTGTTAAAAAGTTAATTTCAGTAAGTTTGCCCTAACCTGCAAATGTATTTTCGCCTTCCAAAAGCAGGATTTGTTAAGCTGACTCCTACTTAGCTTTCCTAGATTTCTGACAAGAAGTAGAGAAAGATTCAAATTTCGATGAGCAACAGCTGACAATACTTTGCTATAGGCGCTAAAGTGCATCTACTGCAAGCTTAACTACAAGAGAGCGCCTAGAAGAGTCAGTAATACCAGATAGGGACTCTCGCATGAATATAAATCCAGCAGAATCAACTATAGAGTTGACAAAATTATCACCACCTCAGATTTTCTTTGGCACAGAAGTAGACGAGAAAAGTAGTAGCGAACAGTTTCTACTGAGCATATATGATTCCGTGCAAGCATCAATATTTGTAGTTGATGTTCTCGAAGACGGAGATTTTCGATATGTGGCACTTAATCCCACTCATGAGCGGTGGATAGGCATTTGTTCAGACGATCTCAGAGGCAAAAAACCAGAGGATATTCTTTGCCCCATCGATGCTGCAAGAGTGCGTCAACATTATAGTGAATGTGTGCTATTCGGCAAAACTATTTCTTACGAGCAATGTTTGCAATTCCAGGGAATTCCCACTTGGTGGAGTACGACTCTCACGCCACTAAAAGATGCGAACTCCAGGATTTATCGACTGATTGGTACTAGTAGCAATATCACCCCTGTTAAACAAGCAGAACAAGCAGTTGGACTCCAGGTTGAACGGGAGCAATTGCTAGAAGCGATCGCTAGACGGATTCACCAATCTGTAGAATTAGAGACAATTCTGCATCAGACTACAATTGAACTGCGGCAGTTTTTGAATTGCGATCGCGTCCTCATTTATCGCTTTGAGGCTGATGGCAGTGGAGTCATCATTGCCGAGTCAAGTGTGGCTACGAGTGATCCACTGTTGGGAAAAAATATCACCGATCCCTGCTTGGCTAGCAAATATCCAGAACACTACGGACGAGGTTGTATTCAAGTTGTCGAAGATATTTATGCAGCCGGGTTGCATCCTTGCCATATAAATTTCCTGGCATCTTTGCAGATAAAAGCCAATTTAGTTGTACCGATTTTTAAAGAGCAAGATATATGGGGGCTATTAATTGCCCAGCATTGCCGTGAATCGCGTCAATGGCAACAAACAGAAACTGACTTGCTCAAGCAGTTGGCAACTCAAATTGGCATTGCTGTCCAACAGGAAAAACTTCATCAGCAGCTTCAGGATCTCAAAGCCAAGATGGAGTTACAGAAACAGAAACATATTAATCAGTTGCAGCAGGTGCGAAACTTTGAAGCCTTGGTGCGACGAATGACAGAACAAATCCGCGACAGTCTGGATGAAACTCAGGTATTGCAGACACTCACCCAAGAATTAGCCCAGTTACTCAAACTTGACCGTTGCCAAATTGAACTCTACAGCATCTGCCAAACTCTAGTTACCATTACTTACGAATACAGTATTAACTTACCCCAGTGTAAAGGATTGACTAGACAGATTGCAGACCGTCTGGAAGTTTATCAGCCGCTGTTACAAAAACAACCATTGCAATTTTTGGAAATTGTGCCGGGATGGCAACCAAAGTTGTTAGTTATGTCCCAGATGGCTTGTCCAATTTTTGATACTCAAGGGATTTTGGGAAATATTTGGTTGACAAGACCAACACAAGAGGCCTTTGATGAATTTGAAATGGAGCTAGTGCAGCAGGTAGCAAATGAATGTGCGATCGCCATTCGTCAAGCCCAGCTTTACAAACAAACCCAAGCACAAGTAAAAGAACTAGAAAAACGCGATCGGCTCAAAAACCAATTTCTCAGAACTCTGTCCCAAGAACTGCGGACACCAATAACTAGCATCAGCCTTGCAGTCCAAACTCTCGAAAGTGTCCTCACGCCAGCAGAAATATTAGATATAGAAATAGTTCCGCAACTCTTGCAGATTCTCCATAACGAGTGTGGACGAGAAAGCAAGTTAATTAACGACCTACTCACACTCACATATCTCGAAGCCGAACCTGATTCTCCAACTTTGATTGCCATTGACTTTCAAAGCTGGCTTCAGCCAATTATCGAGTCTTTTCGAGACCTCACCAACTGCCAGCGACAGCAGTTAAACCTAAAGGTTGATCCTGCGCTACCGCCTTTGGAGACAGATATCACCGATCTAGAGCGGATTGTCACCGAATTGCTTAACCATGCCTGTAAATACACCCCAACGGGCGAATCCATCACAGTCTCTGCTCACCTGATAGCGGATGCAGTAGAGCTTAATATTACCAATTCTGGAATGGAGCTTACCAGCAAAGAACTATCACAGATATTTGAGCCTTTCTATCACCTTTCCAAACATGATCCCTGGAAACATAGCGGTACTGGACTGGAATTAGCGTTAGTGCAAAAAATGGTCAGACATTTAGGTGGCTCAATTTATGTACACAGTGCAGCAGGTCAAACCACCTTCACTGTCAAATTCCCCTTTTAATTCATTTTTTGGCATCTCCCTTATAAAAAAAGACCCAATTAACTCTTGTGGGGTGGGCGACACGAGTATTGGTGTCAACTTAAGCTAGAAATGGCTTCTGGCTTGCCTTGAGTACCCGTCGGAAACTGAAGTTCCCGCCTAATAACTAAAGTCTACTGAAGTAGACTCAAGATTTTTGGGGATATTTAGTAATATGAAGATAACTTCGGCTATGAGCCAGGAATTTCAATTCCTGGTGGACGTGCAGTTTCACGTTAAGTTGACTACATTAGCTAGCATAGGCAATCAAATCAATCTTCTGACCGCAACAACCAAAAGCCGCTATAAGTCATCCCGGAATCATCTGGTTGCACTAACAAAAAATGCAATCCTCGGCTTTGCTGTTTGCGTTGTTCAAATGCGTGGGCTGCTGTTGTAACTTCTGGATCTTCAAATGTGGCAACAATCCATCTATCCACCAAGCCAGCTTCTAAGATTAAGCCGTCTGGTGCGCCAGAAATATAGTTTAATGCTACAGAACGGGCTTGCTGCAACCACCGGGCTAGACGCATCGATTGCCGTCCACCATAAATTACTACGCCAGGGACGGGGACTGTTGATGCCAAACCCAAATTGATCGGTTTGAGATGTTCTGGGATGTGCAAAATGGGAATGGGGCGATCGCTAAATCTCGTTTCTACATCACTAGCAGCTAGACTCGCAAAACGCCATTGTTCTCCCCAGAGGTTTTCTGGTAATGGTGCTGGGGGTGGTTTATCCAGTGTTGCGGGATACTGCTTTTCTTGTAACCACTGCTTTAATGCCAAAGTGTGGCGGGTAGGTTCGACATTTATACTTAAATTGCGTCCAGCCGCCTCAATTAAACTGAGAGACTGAGGACGAAACACCTGAATTACATCTGGCAATTTTTCACCTGCGGCTAGCTCAAGTTGATCAGCAACCCAACTAGAATTAGCTGCTGACTGAAGACAGGTAGCTTCATACTCAAAGCTGCGAGTTGCGTCACAAATTAACAACTCCCATAAAATTTGTCCAGAAGCATCTTGTGAGGGACGACGATAAAAATCAACCTGCCAAATTTTCATAAATGGGGAATGGGGAACTCGGGGCCCCCTCTGGCGATAAGGGGTAATGGGGAGTGGGGGAGCAGGAGAGTGGAGTTCAAAGACTCATTTCTGATTCCCCATGCTCCATACTTAATTCAAAAAGCCTGAATCCATTCTTTAACAGAATACTCAGTCCAGATGCCATTTTTCCAGTAGGGGTCATTTTCAATCAACTGGCGCACAGTGGCTTCGTCTT
>JBGTMK010000706.1:0-4348 GCA_041743605.1 Nostoc sp. | reverse complement strand
CATATCCCTATTCAAGCACCGAATAGTATATAAGCAATACTCAACCAAGTATCCCCTACTAATGAACAAAATTCCGAGCCAATTCATGAAAGACTTAGAGGGCATCGAAATAAAGCGGACAATTACAACGCTTTCTGACGCCATTAAGTGAAAAAATCTCCGTAAAAAACCTGATTTAACATTTGTGCCAATTGATCATACTGGAATTAGAGGCAAAAATGTGACCAAAGAATAAACTTTGTTGCCACATAAAAAAAATAAATATATGCTGCTAAAAACTCAGATAGGCAGCTTGACATCATGCATAATCCCTATAGAAACTCTGGCTCAGATATAGTTGAATATTAAATTTTTTGTTGGAATCTGACACTGTTAACTTGTGCAAAAACTTGGAGTGCCTTTGTGATTCAATGGAAATCCAACCATAACGGCTTTACAAAACAAATTGTTAGTGGGTCAAACCCCATTAATACAGAGAAGACTATCGGTTCAAATGATGCCGTGGGATCGCAAAATGCGGAGAGTTATTCTTTAGGTTTATCTCAAGTAGACCTTATGCTTGAAAGTAGTCAAGCAGTTTCTTCTTGGATAAAAGCTGATGTTAATTATAGTAATGATTCATTGGTTTCTAGAACACTACAAGCCAAAGGTTCTAAAGTGAATGGGTTTGATTTAGATCCACCGAAGGTTTTAGTAGTTGACGATCATGCCGCCAGTCGGATGACTGCTGTTGCCCTCTTGGGGATGGAAGGATACGAAGTGATTGAGGCGGACAGTGGTTCCATTGTTGTGGGATTGGTAACTCAAAAACAACCAGATTTGATTTTGCTGGATGTGATGATGCCAGGAATGGATGGATTTGAAGTGTGCCAGTTGCTCAAACAGGATGAGCAAACTAGACTAATCCCAGTAATTTTTATTACAGCGTTAAATGACAGGCGATCGCGCATCCGAGGAATTGAAGTTGGTGCAGATGATTTTCTCACCAAACCCTTTGATCGAGTGGAACTGTCGGCGCGTGTAAAATCCTTGGTGCGGCAAAAGCGTCTAAACGAAGATTTAGACCACGCCGAACAAGTACTGTTTTCCATTGCCATGTCCATTGAAAGTCGCGATCCCAATACGGGCAACCATTGTGAACGCCTAGTAAAACTGGGACAGGTTTTTGGTGAATACCTCGGCCTATCACGCTACCAAATTCGAGATTTAATGTGGGGTGGTTATCTCCACGATATTGGTAAGGTGGGTATTCCCGATGCAGTGCTGCTGAAAAAAGGCGAACTCACCCCCGAAGATTGGCAGATTATGCAGCAACACGTTTTGATTGGAGAAAAAATCTGCCAGCCACTACGCAGTATGCGGGGTGTAATTCCCATTATTCGACATCATCACGAACGCTGGAATGGCTCAGGCTACCCTGATAAACTCAAGGGAGATGATATCCCCTATCTAGCGCAAGTATTTCAGTTAATTGATATTTACGATGCCCTAACCAGCGAACGACCTTACAAAAGAGCTTTTCCTTCAGCAGAAGCACTTTCAGTGATGCAAAAAGAAACTGATTCCGGTTGGCGTAATCCCAAACTAATGCAGCAGTTTGCAGAGTTTATTTGCTCTTGTCATGGAAAAGAAAGAGAGTAGGGAGTAGGTAATAATATTGAACGTATTGCACTCCCTATCTATTGAGTTGGCGCATCCTGCTCTTTGATATCGGCAACTAGGGGCGAAGAAGCGTCAAAAATCCGTAGAAAGCGCTACCAAAAAAGAACTGTGGGATGTAGAAACCCATAGTTCAGGCACAGCCAACTATGGGTAGTTCATTTGGAAATCCCTAATGGCTTGCTACTACCTCTCCTTCAAGGCGAACTAGTCGGTCTGCCAAAAGTTTCTCAAGGTCTTCTAGTGCCTTGGTGAAACCTTTGATGCCCTCGTCTAGTTTGTCACTTGCCATGCGGTCAGCAGCGTGCATTTTGTCATAGCTAGCTTTGTCAATGGATATCTTTTCGATTTCCAAGCTTGCTGCTTTGGCGGGGTCAAGTTTACGTGGCAGTTCTCCAACCGTTGATTGCAATTCAGCTAAAAGTGATGGAGAAATGGTCAGTAAGTCACTACCTGCAAGTTCAGTAATTTCACCAAGATTGCGGAAGCTAGCTCCCATAACTTCGGTTTTATAGCCGAATTTCTTGTAGTAGTTGTAGATTTTGGTGACTGATAAAACTCCTGGATCTTCGGTTGCTGGGTAGCTATCGCGTCCAGTATCTTTTTTATGCCAGTCGAGAATCCGACCGACGAAGGGAGAAATTAGGGTGACGCCGGCTTCTGCACAAGCGATCGCTTGGTGAAGACCAAACAACAAGGTAAGGTTACAGTGAATACCTTCTTTCTCCAGGATTTCCGCAGCGCGAATGCCTTCCCAGGTGGAGGCAATTTTAATCAAAACGCGATCGCAACCAATTCCAGCAGCTTTATACTGGGCAATTAAATCCCGTGCCTTAGTAAGGGTAGCTTCGGTATCGTAGGACAAGCGAGCATCTACTTCCGTAGACACTCGACCAGGAATGATTTGCAAAATCTTTAATCCAAAAGCAACTGCCAAACGGTCAAAAGCCAAAGAAACTATCTGTGCTTGGGTGGCTCCGGCTCCGGCATCTTTCTTTGCCTGGAGTAAGGTATGATCAACAATTCCCTGATATCCTGACATTTGCGCCGCAGCAGTAATCAGAGAAGGATTGGTGGTGGCATCTTGGGGTTTGAACTTTTCAATTGCCTGGATATCCCCTGTATCTGCGACCACAACAGTCATTTTCCGCAATTGTTCCAGTAAATTCTTAGACATAAAAGACTCCGTGATGTTTGTTTAGGATTTACTTCTTCCCCAGTTCTTTAGTGAGTGCTGAGTGCTGAGTTAAGAGTTAAGAGTTAGGAGTTAAGAGTTAGGAGTTAGGGGTTACATATTCTCCTCCCCAGTTCCTAGTCCCCAGTCCCTAGTCCCCAGTCACCAGTCCCTTCAATTCTGATTCTGGCAATTTTTCAGAATCATTGCCTAAGTTTGCTTACTATCTTGAGCCACAGCCCTATTCTAAGTGCCTTATGCCGAAATTGGCTGTCCAATGGAATGCACTTTGATTAAACTAGTTGTGCCCGATTTACCAATTGGAACACCAGAGGTAATTACTACTTTATCGCCCTTATTCGCTAAACCCATGTCTACAACTGTGTTCACCACATTGGTAAACATCTCTTCAGCATTGTGGACTGGTGGGATTAGCAAAGCTTCCACACCCCAAGAAAGCGCTAGTTGGCGATAAGCGGTGATGTCGGAGGTGAGGGCAATAATGGGAGAAGTAGGCCGATATTTAGACACCATTCGCGCCGTACTTCCTGATGAAGTGTTACAGAGAATTGCCCGTGAGCCTGTTTCATAAGCGATGCGACAGACGGATTCTGCCACAGATTCGGTAACGCTAAGACTTCCTGCTTCATGACACCAAGCATGTTTGCTACCCTCATCTAGAGCCTGTTCTGTCCGCACGGCGATGTTGTGCATCATCTGGACGGCGGCGATAGGATATTGTCCGACAGCGGTTTCACCAGAAAGCATTACCGCATCCGTACCATCTAAGATGGAGTTGGCAACATCGGTGGCTTCGGCGCGGGTGGGGTCGGGGGCGCTAATCATCGACTCTAGCATTTGGGTGGCTGTAATCACCGGCTTGCCAACACGATTACAACGGCGAATAATATCTTTTTGAATTAAGGGTACTTCGTGAATTGGCACTTCTACCCCTAAATCGCCACGGGCAATCATAATCGCGTCCGCAACTTTTAGAATAGAGTCAAAATTCTCTACTGCCTCTGCTCTTTCGATTTTGGCAATTAGGCGGATGGAAGCACCAGCCGCTTCAATCATTCGTCTAGCGGGTTCTAAGTCTTGTGGCGATCGCACGAAGGACACCGCTACCCAGTCTACACCCAACTGAATCCCAAAGCGGAGATCCAGCAAGTCTTTTTCGGTGATCGAACTTACAGGTAAAGGAGTTTGGGGTAAGTTTACTCCTTTGTGCGTAGAAATTAGCCCGCCAATTTTCACCTGGGCGCGGATGCGATCGGCATCGCGACTAGTAACAATCAATTTGACGCGACCATCATTAATCAAAATCGGTTCGCCTGGGCGCACCATTGCGAACAAAGTCGGTAATGGTAGGGGTAGTTCATCGATATTGTCACCCTTTTCTTGCAAAACAAAGGTAACTTCACTACCAGCTTCTAAGTTTAAACCTTCCGGTGGTAAAGTTCCCAAACGAATCTTGGGGCCACACAGGTCTTGCATAATTGCGATCGGCTTTTG
>JBGTMK010000705.1:0-4159 GCA_041743605.1 Nostoc sp. | reverse complement strand
ACAAATGACAGATGACAAATGACCAATGACCACCCCAGAAGGGTACAATAAATGCCGATTGTCTTCCAAAATTTGAAAGTTTCATGATCTCCAGTAACGACTTTCGACCCGGTGTTTCAATTGTATTGGATGGGTCTGTATGGCGAGTGCTTGAATTCCTACACGTCAAGCCAGGTAAAGGTTCTGCTTTTGTACGAACTAAGCTAAAAAATGTCCAGAGTGGGAGCGTTATGGAAAAAACGTTCCGCGCAGGGGAAACTGTGCCGCAAGCCACTCTAGAAAAAAGTACGATGCAGCATACCTATAAAGAAGGCGATGAGTTTGTCTTTATGGATATGGAAACCTATGAAGAAGGCAGATTGACCCGCGAACAAATTGGCGATCGCGTCAAGTACCTTAAGGAAGGTATGGAAGCTGAAGTTATTAAATGGGGTGAGCAGGTTCTAGGAGTAGAATTGCCTAAGTCTGTGGTTCTGGAAATTGTACAAACAGATCCAGGTTTAAAAGGTGACACTGCCACAGGTGGCTCAAAACCAGCAACTCTGGAAACTGGTGCAATTGTGATGGTTCCTTTGTTTATTTCTCAAGGAGAACGCATCAAAGTTGACACTCAGGAAGATAAATATATCAGCAGGGAATAACTTTCATCTCTACGGAGATGCAAGTCCCGATTGAAATCCCTATATAGGGATTAAATCCCTGCCACACTTAAGATGCTCATTTACGGATAGGTCGAGGTAATAAAAACTGTGCCATTGGACTTTAATGAAATTCGCCAATTACTGGCAACTATCGCACAAACAGATATTGCAGAAGTCACGCTCAAAAGCGATGATTTTGAACTAACAGTCCGTAAGGCTGTGAGCCTCAGCAATCAGATGTTGTCGGTAGGTCAAGGGACTTTAGGCAGTGTGGTAGGTTCTGGCTCGACATCGGGTTCATCTGGGGGAAACCAGTTGAACGCCAGTCAGGTAACGGAGGTGTCCACATCTCGCGTGTTTGAAAATACTGGTACTAGCACACAATTGCAGTTGTCAGTAAATCCTCCCTCAACCATTGACCAGAGATTAGTAGAAGTGCCTTCCCCAATGGTGGGAACGTTTTATCGCGCTCCCGCACCTGGGGAAGCGGCATTCGTGGAAGTGGGCGATCGCGTCCGCAAAGGTCAAACAGTCTGTATCATTGAGGCCATGAAGCTGATGAATGAAATCGAAGCCGAAGTTTCTGGACAGGTGATGGAAATTCTTCTCCAAAATGGTGACGCTGTAGAATATGGTCAACCTTTGATGCGAATTAACCCTGATTAAGTATTAATGTATATATCAAGTGAGTAATTGTTAAAACTTTCAGTCTTTGCGGGTTAATCCTGATGAAACAAACGTTGCCTTTACCACCCGAAGTGGTGCAACAAGTAGCTGAATACTTCAGTCTGTTAAGTGAGCCAATGCGCTTGCGGCTGCTCCACTTATTACGGGATGAAGAAAAATGCGTGCAAGAGTTGGTAGAGGCAACACAGACTTCTCAGGCAAATGTGTCAAAACACCTGAAGGTAATGTGGCAAGCAGGTATCCTTAGCCGCCGCAGTGAAGGAACTTGCGCCTATTACCGGGTGGAAGATGAAATGATTTTTGATTTGTGTAATCGGGTTTGCGATCGCCTCGCCACAAGGTTAGAGGAGCAAGCCCGTAATTTTCGTGTGTTAAATAGCAAACGTTAGGTCTTTTGTCCTTTGTCATTTGTCAGTTGTCATTTGTGAAAAACCAATGACTAATGACCAATGACTAATGACCAATGACTAAAGCGGATAATTTTTCTGAAAGCTTTCACGAGTTAGTGGTTGTTGTAACTCTACACCTTCACCACCTAAAACATCCAATGGTTTGCCGTTCACGTCAATGTATACCTTGGCTTTGGGATTTAAACTTGTCGCAGTGTAAACAACTTGTCCCACGCGACCCATCATTGATGTGCTACCACCACCACTGGTAAAATCTTCAGATAAATTAACGTGAACTTCACCATTTTCTGACTTCAGCCCCAATAGCTTGGTTCCTTTGGGGATGGTTGTAGAATCTGTCCCTTCTGTTGGGCCTGCTAACAAACTTTGAAAAGCTGACTCTAAAGGCTGATTTGGTCGTATAGAAGCTACTTTCACAGGTTGGGGAACCAAAGCAACATTTTTATCATTTGATCTGAGCCAATAAACATTAGGGGTTTGCTCGTTAGCTGGCTGCCTAGTTGATGGCTGTGCTGGTTCAGCGATTCTCCCAGAGGGGTTTGACGGTGTGGGAGTATTGCCGGATTGTGTGGTAAACCAAGCTACGCCGCCACCTACCGCTACAACCACCGCTGAGACGGCTGCAATTACGCCTGAAGAAATACGATTAGATCCTTGTTGGTCTTTCATGTTCAAAACCTTCCTGACTAGGGCTGATATGGTAGTTATGTGAGGAGCAGCCTGGTTAAGGACGATACTTATAACTGAAGAGTTTCCCACTACCTGGAGGAGACTTTATGCCTTTCAATTCTGCAAGTCCCTAATTCAATTTTAGGATTTCTATTTCTAATCCGTCACCTACCAAATTATGTAAATCTCATTCTTTTTCGAGATGATTGAAGATTAAATTTACAACGCAGAGGAACGCTGAGTAAAACGCAGAGGAACGCAAAGTAAAGTCTTGAGTCCTCTGCGTAATCCAAGTGTTTAATTTTTTACCTGGATGGCGGCAGTAATCCACTCTTTGAGTGTAGTTGTCACTTCCTCTATGACTATTTCTTGAGATTTGCGGGTGGCTCTTTCTACAACTTCAACTTTGCCATTGGCGATCGCACGCCCGGTTACAATTCTATAAGGTATGCCAATCAAGTCAGCATCTTTAAATTTCACTCCAGCCCGTTCATCACGGTCATCGAGTAGGGTTTCAATTCCCGCTTGATTGAGTTCTGTGTAAAGTTTTTGGGCGATTTCGATTTGTTGAGCATCCTTAATGTTGGGAATTGTGATGATCGCGTGATAGGGTGCGATCGCAACTGGCCAAATAATCCCATCTTTATCGTAAGATTGCTCGACGGCAGCTTGTGCTAACCGCGACACACCTACACCAAAACAACCCATAAATAACGGCTTTTCTTCACCCTGTTCATTGGTATAAGTTGCACCCATCGCTTGGGAATATTTAGTGCCTAATTGGAAAATATGACCTGCTTCAATTCCACGGGCGCTTTGTAAGGTTTGTTCTGGATTATGGATGGCGCGATCGCCTGGTCTTGCCTTTCGTATATCTACTACACCGGTTGGTAGTGGAAATTGCTCACCCCAATTAGCGCCAACTACGTGATAGCCAGCTTCATTCGCCCCTGTAACAAAGTTTTTTAAATCAACGGCTGTTTGATCCACCAAGCGCAAAAACTTGGGATGGATCTGTTTATTGGCGGCAATATACTCGTCTGCGATGTCTGGCGCAATGTAGCCTAAAGGTAGAGATTTAGCTGTCCATGCTTGCTGTGCTTCTACATTTGGTACATTCAAACTAATAATAGTTTTAGCACCATACTCAGGAGCTAATTTAGTCAATTCATTTTGCAACTTGACTTCATTAACTTCTTGATCGCCTCGGATGCTCACCAGAACTAACACTGTTATACCATTATCATAAACTGTCTGATAAAGGACATTTTTCACCAATTGGGTGGGAGAACAGTTGAGGAGTTGACAGACCTTTTCAATCGTTTCTGTTCCAGGTGTATCGCGTTTTTCGTAGGTTGTAAACCGTGAGGTTTCAGCGTCAATTGGTAAAGAAACAGCCTTTTCTACGTTAGCGGCGTATTTACCATCCTCAGTGTAGAGAACTTCGTCTTCGCCAGCTTCCGCCAAAATCATAAATTCTGTGGAACCAGAACCGCCAATTGCACCAGAATCAGCTTCCACTGCCCGAAAAGCTAAACCAGAACGTCGCAGGATATTGCTGTAGGCTTTATACATATCCTGGTAAGTTTCTTTGAGGCTGGCTTCATCGGTATGGAAAGAGTAGCCGTCCTTCATGATAAATTCCCGTCCGCGCATCAAACCAAAGCGGGGACGAATTTCATCGCGGAATTTGGTTTGAATTTGGTAGAGGTGTAGAGGTAGCTGGCGATAAGAGCGAATCATATCACGAGC
>JBGTMK010000704.1:0-7107 GCA_041743605.1 Nostoc sp. | reverse complement strand
CTCAAAGCCCAAGGAGGTCAGTTAGTTCTGCAAAAAGAAGCAATTGAAGCTTGGAGAACTGGTGGCGCTCAAATGCCCAAAGTCCTCGTTATGGGTAGCGACTCCAAAAACGGCGTCCCCTTCATATTCAACCTTGGGAATGTCCAAAATCAGCCGTAAAAGGGAAGTGGGCATGAGATAAGAAGCTCTAAAATTATGGAATTTGCTCTGAACTCAGAGAAATTTTACAACACTTGGACAATTGCCAACCTAAAATCCAAGATTGTATAAGTTGGGCTAGCCCCAACTCCAACACAACAGAAAAACCAACAAGACAATAATCGAAGTTTATGTCAACCTCCAATCCTCAAAATCTCACCGCCGAAGAAGCGAAAAAATTACTGAACAAATTCAACTGTCTAGACATTGCCCCTATCCTCAACTCATCAGAAAAAGTAGTAATTCGTAATGCCCTAATTTTGATCACCAAGCTTACTGATTACCAAATTTTAGGAATTTGTGCTGATACAGCAGAAGAAGGAATATTGGCAATGAAAACCTATTCTCTGGCGTTAGGTTATGAACCACCAAACAATTTATCTACACCTGAAGGCCCAGTTTATATCAAATTAAATGGCAAAAATGGCTTGTGTTATCTAGATTCCTATGATGGACATCATCGCGGTGTATTAGTATCTTGCCAGTCTTATGACGAAGATGGAATCAACGAAATGTATGGACACCTTCCCTTGGACTTATTTGTATAGAATTCGGCAATGTAGGTAAGGTATTTGCCTTGCCTACTCACTAATGAAAAATAATTAATGACTTCAATCTTATGAGTATTATTACACTACAGTCAGTTAAAAAAGACTTTGGCATCAAGGAAATTTTAAAAGATGCTAGCTTTAGCCTTGATGCTACCGATAAAGTTGGCTTAATTGGTACTAATGGTTCGGGGAAATCAACCCTATTAAAAATGATCGCTGGGTTAGAATCCATTGATAGCGGTCAAATTTTAATCAACTCCGGTTCTAAAATTATCTACTTACCCCAGCAGCCAGATTTAGATGAAAATCACACAGTTTTAGAGCAAGTTTTCGCTGACAGTGGCGAACATATTGCTATAGTGCGTGAATATGAAGAACTCTCAGATAAATTGGCTCACTATCCAGATGATAGCCAACTGATGTCTCGCCTTTCTGTGGTGATGCAACAGATGGATACAAATGATGCTTGGGAACTAGAAACTAATGCCAAAATCATCCTGACAAAATTAGGAATTTCTGACTTTGATGCCAAGATAGGCACTTTATCTGGAGGCTATCGCAAGCGCATTGCTTTAGCATCAGCCTTGCTATCAGAACCAGATGTTTTGCTTATGGATGAGCCGACAAACCATCTTGATGCTCTTTCTGTAGAATGGTTACAAAGTTATTTGAATCGCTATCGCGGCGCACTTTTTCTCATCACTCATGATCGCTATTTTCTAGATCGCGTTACCAATCGGATCATTGAAATCGACCGAGGCGACATTTACACCTATACAGGCAACTATTCATATTACCTCGAAAAGAAAGCTTTATCTGAAGAATCTGCCGTCAGTAGTCAACGTAAACACCAAGGCTTGTTGCGCCGCGAGTTGGAATGGCTGAAAAAAGGGCCGAAAGCCAGAAGTACTAAGCAAAAAGCTAGAATTGACCGCGCTCACGCTCTGCGGGATACTGAATTTAAACAAGTTCAGGGTAAAGTTGATATTTCGACAGTTGGTCGTCGCATTGGCAAAAAGGTTATTGATTTAAATAACGTTTCCAAAGCATACAATGGACGCACCCTAATTAATAATTTCACCTACGAATTTAGTCCAGAAGACCGCATTGGCATCATCGGCGCTAACGGTGCTGGTAAATCCACTTTAATGGATATTATTACTGGTCAGATTCAGCCAGATTCAGGTGTTGCAGAAATTGGCACTACAATTCACATCGGTTATTTTGACCAGCATTCTGAAGAATTGCTCACAGCTTTAAACGAAAATCAGCGCGTGATTGACTATATCAAAGAAGAAGGAGAGTTTATCAAAATTACCGATGGAACTCAAATTACGGCTTCGCAAATGTTGGAGCGGTTTTTGTTTCCTGGTAATCAACAGTATGCCCCAATTAGTAAACTTTCTGGTGGTGAAAAACGCCGTTTATTTCTGTTGCGGGTTTTGATGAGTGCCCCCAATGTCTTGATTTTAGATGAACCGACAAACGATTTAGATGTTCAGACATTGGCAGTATTAGAAGATTATTTAGAAGATTTTGTCGGGTGTGTAATTGTAGTTTCTCACGATCGCTACTTTCTCGATCGCACCATCGACACAGTATTTTCCTTTGAGGAAGGCGGTAATCTCCGGCAATATCCAGGTAATTACTCGATTTATCTGGACTATAAGAAGGCTGAAGAGGCGCAGCAACAAGCTGCGAACACTAAGGAGAAGCCGAAAAATGTTGAAGTCCAAAATGGTGCGGCTTCACCCAAGGATGTGGAGAATACCAAGCGGCGAAGGTTATCCAATTGGGAGAAAAAAGAATTTGAGCAGTTGGAAGGTAAAATTGCCCAGTTAGAGGCTGAGAAAGTAGAAACCGAGAAAAAACTAGCGAATGTTTCACCAGAGAATTATAGCCAAGTGCAGAAATTGTATGATCATGTGGAAAAACTCAAGCAAGCAATTGATGTGGCGACTGAACGCTGGTTAGATTTGGCAGAAATGGAGTTTTAAAGGATATTTGAAAAGCTGTAGCGACTATAGCGGTTCTCGTACTCTGTGGGAAGCCGCTACGCTTCTATGGATGCAATACAAGTAAGTCGGGGAGACAGGGTACAGCCAATACCCCGTATGTTTCGACCGAAACTTTTCGGTTAGTTACAAGCCACATCCCAAGAGTGGGTGGGGCGTTTGACAATATCTGCGTATTTTTTAGGTAACAAGTTAGTAGTAAGCGCTTAAGCGCTCACTACAAGCAAATTAATCCTAAATTCCCAATCGTTGGTAAACTTCTTCTAAATGCTGGAGATGTTGCTGGGGGTCGAAACACACCTCTAATTCTTCTGGAGACAACTTTTGAGTAACACGCGGGTCTTTGCTAATCAAGTCTTGGAAATTGCCTTCTGCTTTGTTCCAAACAGCGTGAGCGCTTTCTTGAACGATCGCATAAGCATCTTCTCGCTTGCTTCCCTTATCTATCAAAGCCAGTAGCACTTTTTGGCTGAACACAACACCACCGTAACAGTTGAGATTCCGTTCCATGTTCTCAGGATAGACCAACAGGTTTTTCACCAAGTCGGTTATTTCTGAAAGCATAAAGTGGGTCAAAGTGCAAGCATCTGGTAAAATCACCCGTTCTACAGAACTGTGGGAAATATCCCGCTCATGCCAAAGAGCAACGTTTTCTAAAGCTGCACCGGCATGACTTCTGACGAGTCGTGCCATTCCCGTCAGCCGTTCCGAACGGATGGGGTTGCGCTTGTGTGGCATTGCTGAGGAACCTTTCTGACCTTTGGCGAAAAATTCTTCAACTTCCAGAACGTCTGTTTTTTGCAAATTGCGAATTTCTACAGCAAAGCGTTCGATGGATGCGGCTACCAAAGCTAATTGTTGCACGTAGTCGGCGTGGCGATCGCGGGAAATAACTTGGGTTGAGGCTGTATCAGGTTTGAGTCCGAGTTTTTCGCAAGCGATGGCTTCTACACGGGGTTCAACATTTGCATAAGTTCCCACCGCACCAGAAATCTTACCCACTGCGATCGTTTGGCGGAGTATTCTCAGGCGTTCTTGGTGTCGCAACACTTCTGCTAACCAACCAGCTAGCTTGAAACCAAAAGTAATCGGTTCAGCATGAATACCATGCGATCGGCCAGCCATCACTGTATGACGATGTTCCCGTGCTTTTTGGCGAATTACCTGAATCAAATCTTCCAGACGTTGCAATAATAGATCCAGGCTGGCAACCAATTGCAATGCTAAAGCTGTATCCAAAACATCCGAACTAGTTAAACCCAGGTGAATATAGCGTCCAGCATCACCAACATATTCATTGACATTTGTCAAGAAAGCGATGACATCATGGCGGACTACAGCCTCAATTTCTAGTACCCGCTTCGGGTCAAAATCTGCCTTGGCTTTAATTTCCTCAACCGCATCAGATGGAATGTAACCAAGTTCAGCTTGAGCCTCACAAACAGCAATTTCGACTTCCAGCCAAGTTTTTAGTTTATAGGCTTCACTCCACAGATTAGCCATTTCGGGCAAAGTATAACGCTCAATCACAGTTCGGCACAGAATACAACCGTCATATTCTACAGTCTAATTAATGTAGATCACTTTTTAATGCTACTTTTTGCTGAGGGACGGAGCTAGTTTTTGCATCCGACATGATGATACTAATCCTGCCGTCAGCTTCCATATATGCAAACTTCACATCGGCTAAAAATTCTACACCTTGCTGACGTAACTTGCTCATCAATTCATCATCTGTAATTAATTCTCGTTGCAAATGACGCTCAATCATCCGACCATTTTTTACCAATAGCAGTGGTGGCTGATTCAGAAAACGTTGGAATCGAGGAAGTTTGTAGCCTAACCAGTTCAGCAAGTAACTCCAAAAAATCACAGTTCCTACCAGGATAGCACCCTCAGTAATCGATGTATAATTACTTGCCATAGCATTTTGGGCAGCTTCAGCAAATAGCACAACCACGAGTAAATCAGTGATTCCTAGTGTTCCGAGTTGTCGGCTAGGAAGCATACGT
Source organism: Nostoc sp. (assembly GCA_041743605.1). Taxonomy (GTDB): domain Bacteria; phylum Cyanobacteriota; class Cyanobacteriia; order Cyanobacteriales; family Nostocaceae; genus Nostoc. Next base: position 2,331 of record JBGTMK010000704.1, on the reverse strand, counting down.
AGCACCGAGAACAGCGCTAAATAGACCAACGAACCACGGATAATCAACTCAAAGACGCTGATGCTAGGAACAAAAATTGCCTGCCAATCGATGAAAAACCATTTTTCCGTTAGCACTGATTTTCTCCCTGGTTCAATAGACTTATGAAAAAATCAAGTATGAGGTTATTTACAAAAAAAATCAGAATTCTGAAGTAAAACAGGCTTTACGCCAGAGTTTGAGACTGATTAAAATCGCTGATTTTTCCTTCTCTGTTTTAAACGCTTGGGCTTTCTAAAATATTGAAATAAGCGATTAATAAAGCGAGAAGATGGCTTTTTCTTAGTAGAAGATTCCCCTGTTGGAGCCGTGCCATTATATTCCGTGTTATCAGATATAGGGATGGCGTGTTTAGTCGGAGTTATGCCGCTGCCATATCTTCTGGAATAAACTTGGGTAAATTCAGCACCGAAGAAAAGAATCTGTGCGGCATAGTTAACCCAAGCTAAGATTACTACCAGTGAACCAGCTGCACCATAGGCTGAACCAAAACTGCCATTACCTAAATACTGTCCTAATAAAAATCTCCCAATAGAGAATAAAAAGGAGGTGAGCATGGCTCCAATTAAAACATCACTCCAAGCAATTTTGACATCTGGTAGGACTTTAAAAATGAGTCCGAACAGGAATGTAGTGATGGCAAAAGAAAGGATGAAATTGAGAATCTGCCAGATAAAATCAAGACCTGGGAGCAAGTTGCTAAAATATGTTACTAATGCTGCTAAGGCCGTACTAATTACCAGAGAAACTAAAAGTAAAAAGCCAATACCGATCACCATTGCAAAGGACAAAAAGCGTAGGCGAATAATGTTAGTTACGCCGCGTCCAGGTTTCGGTTTCACTTCCCAAATCGTGTTGAGAGAATCTTGCAACTCAGTAAATAAACCAGTAGCACCTAAGAGTAAAACTACAACACTAATAATGGAAGCGATCGCTCCTGTTTGTGGTTTGTTAGCATTGTTAATAGCTGTTTGGATAAATTCTGCGCCATCTTGACCGACTAAACCTTGAATCTGTCCAACGATTTGACCCCTTGCCGCTTCTTCTCCAAATACTGCCCCTGCGATCGCAATTACAATAATTAGCAACGGTGCGATGGAAAAAATCGTGTAATAAGCTAACGCCGCCGCTAATCGTGAGGCTTTATCTTCACTCCATTCTTTAAACGTCTCTTGGAAAAGCTTCCAAATTGCTTGCAAATTCATCCAATCAGTCTCCTTCTAGGGGATATTGCTTAGTCCCTAATATATTGGATACCGATTAGCTGAGTGGTGACATCCTCCCAAGGGAGTTTGTGTAGCGTTCTTGAGGAGGAATTTAGAACTTGATGATCACACGTAAAATGCGATCGCGTCAATTGGGGTTCTTAATTCTATTGTTACTTGTTCTAGGGATAAGCGATCGCGTCTCAAAAATGAAATTAGTGAGCAATACTTCAAATACTGGCAAAGTCAGAAGTGGAAAATAAAATTTTCCTCTCTGCAACAGCACAGTTACCAGGGTAAGCTCAGGTTTTATTAAAAATTCATATACTTTCTGCTTTAGTTAGTTAAATATGCGAATTAAGAGTTTATTTTATATAAATATTTTTTTTGAAAAGTTCAGTATTGTTCCTCTTCTATTAAAAAATAAAGTCTAGTTAAAATATCAATAGTTGTGCTGGCTTAGTTGATTAAAAAACGTCAATTATTCCAGGTGTATCTATTTACTAACTTTTGGCAAGACTAATTTATTAATCTTCAAATAGCTATTTCCAACTAATAACAAACACAACTTCTTTAAGCTTTGAATATTTATCAACCCATTTTACCAATACCCATGCAACAATATATTTCTCATTTGCTCATACTGGTATTAGGAACAAGTTCGACTTTCATCGTTACTCCATCTCAAGCTCAAACTCCGGTTAAGCCCAACAGTCAAAATACTGATAATATTACTTCCATACCTTCAACTTCACCTTCAGCTATCCAATTGAGTGATTTTGCCAATTCTACTGATAGCAAAGCACCTATCCTTTCTGAGGCAGCTAATAACTCTTCTGCTGTTAGTGCAAATATAACTGCAACTAAGCCTCAGCCAAGGCTTCCTATATTCAGTAGAATTTTTCGCACACCTTCCATGCAACAATAAGTAAGTCGGCAAGTAAGTGGGGGCTGTCCTTTGTCATTATTCATTGACAAAGAAATGTTGAGCGCAATCCCTACCTATAAGTTATTTAGGTAGGGATTGCAAAACCAGTAAAAAAAGCACAGCAACCTTTTATTCTGGTTTCTCTTGGTGCGGATCTCA
>JBGTMK010000703.1:0-3934 GCA_041743605.1 Nostoc sp. | reverse complement strand
CAAGGAAAAATGCAACATTTACCTTTTTCTAATTCCAAAATATTCTGCTTATCTAATCCAAACTGCTGCGCCAACTGGCGAACTTGACGTAACCGTTGCAAAGCATTTTTTTGCAAGTAACTATACTCAACATTTTCCCATAAAACTTGCTGCATCCTTTGCAAAACTTTGGTATGAATAGTACCACCACCACCACGCCAATAAATACTAGCTTTACCCTCAGCTTGTTTAACAAAAATAGCTTTCTTTTTAAAGTCAACTTCTACCACTTCCCAAGTTCTCCCAGCTAAAGCAAATTGATTACCAACCGGAACCGGTGTGACGATACTGCCAATTTCTGTTACACCTTGCTTAACAATATATTCTTGCTGTTCAGCGAAGACAGCATAAAACTGAAATTTTCTCACCACCTTTTCTCCTGCCAAACCCAGGATTAATTTACCTTGTTCAGTATACTGAATATGACCAATATCAATTAAATAGCGTAGCAATAGTTGGAAATCTTCTTTGGAAATGGCAGTAAAGGGCGACAGGCTAAAAACTTGTTTAGCTAAAGCATTAGCTGATATTTCACCTGTTGCGGTTAAAATACTCATTGTCTGGTGATAAAGCAAGCTCAAAGGATATTTAATTGCTCTAATTGGTTCAATCCATTGTTCTTCTAAATAAAGTTGAATAATCGCGATACACTGCAAAAGTTGCCAAGGAATTTGCTCTGCTAAAGAAGCTTCTGTTAATGGTTTATTTTCAGCACAGACAAAACGCATATCAGCAGCTTCACCTCTTCTACCACTGCGTCCTAAGCGCTGTAAAAAGCTAGCTACAGATAAAGGCGATTCTAACTGAATAACTCGCTCTAGATGACCAATATCTATGCCTAATTCTAAAGTCAGAGTGGCGGCAGTAACTGCTGGATTGTTGGGTTCACGCATCGCATTTTCAGCAGCTTGCCGTAAGCTCGCAGATATACTCCCATGATGTACATGATATATATCTGCTAGTCCTTGTTCTGCGGCAACTTTTCGTAAAGATGCAATTACAGATTCGGTACGTGTGCGATTATTAGCAAATATCAGACATTTGCGAGACTTGCTGAGGTTAAAAATATATTGTTCATCATCTGTCACTTCTGATTCATCTACTTCATCAGTAATATAAAAATGTTCTACAGCTAGTTTTATTTGGCGTTTTATGCCGTCAACTTTCGGTGTAATCACTGGTTTATCTGTTCCCGATCGCAGCCAATTTTCAGCTATTGAGTAATCACCAAGAGTTGCCGATAAACCAATCCGACGTGGTTGTTTTTGGGTCAACTTTGTTAAACGTTGTAATTGGCAAATAATTTGACAACCGCGTTCTGAACCCATAAAGGCGTGAATTTCATCAATAATGACAAACCTTAAATCACCAAATAAGCGAAGTAGGTCGTTATTTTTGTTAATTAACAAACTTTCTAAAGATTCTGGTGTAATTTGAAGAATGCCTTGAGGATTTTTTAAAAGTTTGTTTTTTCGAGTTTGCGAAACATCACCGTGCCAGTGCCAAACTGGAATATCTGCTTGTTTTAATAAGTCATTAAGACGCTCAAATTGATCATTAATTAAAGCTTTGATTGGACTAATATATAATGCCCCTATGGTTGTAGCAGGGTTGGTATGTAATAGGGTCAACACTGGCAGAAAGGCTGCTTCTGTTTTACCGGCAGCAGTTGCAGCTGTAATTAGCAAGTGAGCATCTGTATCAAATATAACTTGACAAGCGGCAATTTGAACTGGTCGTAATTCAGTCCACTGGTGATGATAAATATATTCTTGGATGAAGGGTGCAAGTCGGCTAAAAGCATCGCTCATATTTTTTGATGAAGCAGTTTCGGAAAAAGGAGCATTTTTTATATTGCTAATGTATTGGCTTTAAGTAAGTCGGCGAGAAAAAACCAAACTATATAACGAAAAGTAAAATCTCTGTATTTGGCTCGTAGTTGCGCTTTAGCGCTAAAGCACAACTACGAGCCAGGAATAACTTAGTACGATTAATCCCATCACTGCAAAGCCGTTGCGATCGCTGATAAACTTTACATTCATATCATGTCTGGGTAATTAGTTGTCATTGCGTACTCCTTCGGAGAACCCGCAGGGGTACGAAGTGAACGCATTGCGTCTGGTAGAGTTGCAATTGCAGAGACATTGGGATTGCTTCTCTACGAGACGCTGCGCGAACGTTCCACTCGCAATGACGTTTTATAAGTGTTTAAGCAGACTTGATATCACACACTCCTTGGTTTAACTCGCTTTTTCCTTTTTGTACAACACCAACCAAGGTTGTCTACACCTGTAGTACTAACTCCTGACACCTACATTTGTCTCCTAACTAGAGCATCGCCAGATTGAACATCAAACCAGTGAATATCCTCAGGGGGCAATACTAATGTAATATCCTCGTTACTCCATTTTTGGTCTGTTGGCAGCAAAGCACGTATCGTAATCCCTCCAGTTTCTGAACCCTCAACCCTGACACTGACCAAATAGTGCATACCCAAATTTTCCACTAAAAACACTCGCCCTTGGATAGTTTGGGTATCACCCGGTTGAGCAATGCGGACATTTTCTGGGCGGATTCCCAGAACAATCTGCGGTGGTACAGTGGGTATATCTGGGAGAAGCACTTGGAAGTTACCCACGATCGCATATTCTCCCTTACAAGGTAAAGTCAGCAAATTCATTTGTGGACTACCAACAAATCCAGCCACAAATAGATTAGCTGGATGGTTATAGATGCGGTCAGGTGGATCAAGTTGCTGCACATAGCCATCGTTGAGCAATGCAACTTTCGTCGAGAGCGTCATCGCTTCTGTTTGGTCGTGGGTGACGTAGACAACTGGGACTTTTTGGGCTGCAAAAATTTGCTTGATATCGGCTCGGACTCGTTCTCGCAGTAGTGCATCCAGGTTACTTAAAGGTTCATCCAGCAGGTAGACATCGGCATTACGCACCAAAGCACGACCGACAGCAACCCGTTGCCGTTGACCTCCAGACATTTGTCCAGGCTTGCGGTTCATTAACTCTGCTAATCCTAAAACTTCTGCCACTTCTGCCACTCGCTGTTTAATTTCTGTAGGTGGTACTTTTTTCAGCTTGAGTCCAGAAGCGAGGTTTTCGTACACTGTCATGTGGGGATAGAGTGCATAGCTTTGAAATACCATTGCAATATTGCGATCGCTTGCTCGTTTATAGGTGACATCCACATCCCCAATTTTCACCTGACCGCGAGTCGGTTCTTCAAGACCCGCAATCATTCGTAGGACGGTGGATTTGCCACAGCCAGAAGGGCCAAGTAAAGTCAGAAACTCATCGTTATCTACAGTTAAACTAACGTCTTTGACAGGGATGACTTTAGGATTGTAGGTTTTATTCAAGTTTGTGAGTTCGAGTTTAGCCATTTTGATTTCTATCCTTTTACAGCACCAGCGGTAAGACCTTGGACAATCCGGCGCTGGAAAAACAAAACTAGGAAAATTAGGGGTAACGTCCCCACCACAGTAGCAGCAGCGATCGCACCATAGGGAATTTCAAATACTGTCGCACCACCCAACTGAGCCGCAGCAACGGGAATTGTCTTCAATTCTTCACGAGTCATAAACGTCAGAGCGAAAATAAACTCGTTCCAAGCAAAAATAAAGGTGAGGATTCCAGTAGTCACTAAGGCAGGAAGAGTCATTGGCAGCACGATTTGCCATAGTAGTTGAAAGGTGTTGTAGCCATCGACCCTAGCAGAATCTTCCAAATCTTTTGGCAATTGTTCAAAAAAGCTTCTAAGTACTAAAATTGTTAGCGGCAAATTAATGGCAGTATAAGGTATAATCAGCGCCAGATAATTATTGCCTAATCTCAGCGCTTGGATAATTTCTAACAGTCCTAAGAACAACAGAATTCCAGGA
>JBGTMK010000702.1:0-3972 GCA_041743605.1 Nostoc sp. | reverse complement strand
CTCATTACTCATTACTCATTACTCATTACTTCTCTTCTGCTCCATCAAACGCCTTGAGAAGAGTGAGAAATGCGGGCTAGTACCGCAAGGCGGAAGTCACGCATTTAAAAGTCAAAATGAAGACGGCGTAAGGGTTCTGTTGATTGGGAATGGGTGGTTTATTTCCGCCGTGCTGTAATAGTTATAGACTTGCTTTTACGTTAAGTTAACACCAATGTGCGCTATCCTGCCCTCTGTCTTCTTCAAGCATTATTTTAGCCTTGCTACAACACTACAAAACGACTTCAATGGTCAAGCTGCGAATTTTTCCTGTATCTTCGTTAGCTTTATCTGCAACTTCAAGTGTCCAGGTTCCTTGGGGACTTTTACCTTTAAAGGCAGCAAGTTTAGGGGTGTTTACCTCGTCATAAGTTGTTTTGATATTATCTGTAGCTCCGCCCTGGCGATCGTGCAGAATTATGGGAAGTATGCCGATTTGCACTGGGGGAAGGAGAGTAACTACAAGATCGCCAATATAAGTATGCTCGATGTCTACATTAACTTTGATGGATTTTAGGGGGGTGGTATTAGCGATCGCCACCGATAATGTTGATGTTTGTAGATCGTTAATTGACACATCTTGCACTGCTTGGAATCTGCTGATGGGTGATGTTTGCGGTGGCTTGGCCAATTCTACAGCTTTGAGGGCATTGATTCGACCGTAACCGTAGAAAGGGCTGCGACCATTGGCATCATATTTGCCTCCAGCTGGATCAATGCGATCGCAGCAGCGTTTAATAATATCTCGTACTTCGTCCCAACGCAGATTTGGGTTTCTGGCAAGAATCAGGGCTGCTACACCCGCAGCACCTGGACAGGAACTAGAAGTTCCGCCGAATTCGTTGGTGTAGTTGCCTCCGGTGTCACCCAAATTCCGACTACCCGAATTATAACCAAGTACACCAGTGCGATCGGTTGTCCAAATTCCAGTGGTTTGAGAACTATCGCCATTGTTGCTGGGGAAGGCGCACCAGACCGCGTTACCAAAGTCACTGTAAGCGCTTCTTGTGCCGTAGTCGTTACAAGCTGCCACAGCAATCACCTTTTGGTAGCTGGCATAACCGTCGTTATCGACGCTTTCGTTACCATTGCCAGCCGCGAATAAAATTACACATCCCTTGCCGTTGCGCCCTTTATTGATTGCAAAGTCTATAGCAAGTCGTGTGGAATCAGGCAGAGGTACTTTTTGATTGTGTACAGGATCCTTTGGCTCAAACCAAATACCGTCTGCTGGCCCCCAGCTACAAGAAATTACATCAGCACCATTTTGAGCCGCCCAAATAAAAGCATCTGCTTCATCCTGTGACCCCAACGCTGAAGCTAAACGAATTGGCATGAGCTTTGCACCCGGTGCTACACCAGATGCACCAAAGTTCCCGTTTGCACAAGCTACTCCGGCACAGCCTGTACCGTGGTTATTATCGTTTCCTGGTCTAGCATTGTTCGTTTTACGTGTGACATCACGCGGGGCAACAATTTTTCCAGAGGAACGGAATTCTTCATGATCGAGATCCACACCGTCGTCGATAATTGCAATTATCGTCCCCGTGCCATCGCTTAACTTCCAAGCCGCTTCAACATTGGCATGGGCGTTGATTACTTTACCATTAATTGTTGTTTGCTTTAGATGCCACTGCTGCGGGAAAACCTGACGTTGGCGTGACTCACGTACTAATTCAGGATGGCAAAGTTCAACTGATTCCTCATTTAAAAGTCTCTCGGCAATGTCAAAGACGGCTATACCAGTATTTGCAGTAGCACTGACAAAATAAGCATTTCGTGCATATTCAAGTGGGCGTTTAATTGTTAAGTTATAACGTCTTAAAACCTCTTGGCACACCCTTGACTCTTCTTCGCTATCAAATTTAACAAAAATATTTTCGGTGTAGATTACAGGTTGTTGGGATACTGGATCGATTAAAACGCGTCCCGCAAATTGGATTTCAGACTCTTGGTTGAGAATTTCACGGGCGCGATCGCGTAAAGCGACACCCTGAGTCGGAACTTTTGCTTGCAGAATTTCTACACCTGCTTGTCGAAACCGCGTTGTTAACTCAAATTGATTGAGGATGCTACGAGCTACGGGCGAGACAGGGGTGACTTCAAAGGGTCTTGCACTAATCAGAGTACTGCGGCTTTCGGTACGCACTACAATGTGTTCGTTACTGATAGCAAGTTCATACTTTTGGCCGTTCTGCCCACCATAGCGAACCTGAACCATAGTTTAATCTCCTAAATCTTTTGAAAATTGGGAATTGAGCGTTGAGAGAAAAGTTTGATTATTGATGGACACAAGCTGAGATCATTGAATCAGGGCTACTCACGTTTAGTCGCTAAATACAAACAAGGCAAATCAGATTTTTATTGGGATTCCAACCTTGACAGAGTGCAACGCAAACGGAACAACCAGATGCGAGATGCGATTAATAAAGCAGCCCGATTCATTATCAATCAGTGTCTTAACGACAAAGTAGGCAACATTGTTATTGGTTGGAATGCTAGACAGAAGCAAAATTCCAACATGGGAAAAAGAAATAACCAGAATTTTGTGGTTATCCCAACCAGTCGATTGATAGACAGACTAAAACAACAATGCCTGGAATACGGAATTACTTTAACAATAACTGAGGAGGCTTATACTTCTAAGGCATCATTCTCTTGATTGCGACTCCCTGCCCAAATATGGCGAAAAACCTCAAGGGTGGAAAGGAAAGGGAAACCGCATAATAAATAGAGGTCAGTATAGAAGTCGTGATGGCTTCATTATCAATGCAGATTGCAACGGTAGCGCCAACATCATGGGAAAAGTAGCCACACAGCTAGGATTAAACTTAGCCGAGGTGGGTAGAGGGATTTTGACAGTCCCACAACGAATTGATTTATTTACGCGATTAAATAAATCATATCGTAAACGTTGCGTTCGCGAAGCGTGTCCCCTTGGGACAAGTGCGGCTTATAGCCGCCGTAGCAACATCAGTTTAGAATCCCCCGCGCTTCTAGCCGGGGGAGATGTCAAAATATCATTAGAACTTGAGAAAGATGTTTTATTTTCCGGTTGAGTATTTTCTACAGGTGTATTCTTTACCCCTGATTTCTGAAGTGAGATTTCAAAAAGACTATTTTTCTGAGTATCCCGAACAAATTCACGTTGGTAGTGATGCCAACAGTGGGCTACGTCTACGCACTGCTGTATCCTATACTCGCAAACCTGGGTACTTTGCAATACATTACAATCAACCCAGCACCGTGCCAGCAGGAGCAATTTTAAAACTGAATGACGGTGCGATCGCGGTTTTTCCAGGTGAACCCAATCAATCAGAGTCGAATAAACTCAGTCCAATTTATACAATACAACCCAATGGTTCCCTAGCAGTACCAACTGGACTAGTTTTCATCCGTTTTGCTGAAGGCGTTGATGTGGAGTCACAACGCGGGGTAATTAATCGAGCGGGTTACGAAGTAGCGCAAACCCTTTCTTATGCACCTCACACCGCTTGGTTACGTGGACAATCTGGTAATATTGCTGATGCGATCGCTAGGATTCCTCAATTAAAAGCGATTCCTAACGTTGAGAATGTCGAACCTCAAATGCTGATGGAAAGAAGTTTGAGATAAGTAAGTCGGCTTAATTAAAGCTAACTGGCTGGGGCTGTCATTTGTCTTTGGTCATTTGTCAAGGTTTTAAGCCTATTTACGTTTCTTAACATAGCTTGGTTTATTTCCAACGGCTTATCGGGTATTTCTGTAATTCGCTTGAATTTCTCGTACACTACTATTTGTTAGCGATCGCAGTGCAGAACTTTTCGATCTAAGTAGAACGGCGTGAATAATTCAAGGTTTGTAGTGGGGACTTTAGTCCTCTCTTAAGGGCTTTAGCCCTTACTACAAGCTAATTCAATTAAATTTTACATTACTTAATGTAGTTTGGTTTTT
>JBGTMK010000701.1:0-6140 GCA_041743605.1 Nostoc sp. | reverse complement strand
CATCATCAGCAAACAGCAACTCATTTGTGGTGAGACGCTTGTGCTTTTCCAGCATAGCGCCGCAGATTTCTTGCCAGTAAGACTCGTCTGATTTCTGGGAATTCGCCTGTAAAGCCTTAGATTTTTCTGGTCTGTTGGTTTCCCATGCCTGTTCAAATTGATCCAGGTTCTTTTTTTTATCCTTTGACCACAGTTTCAGCGTGAAGTGCCAACTATCAGCACCCCTGGTTTGGGTGCGATTGTCCTCCAGAATCTCTAAAAAGTCTTTTAGCAGACTCAGCGCTTCTCGAATTTGCGGTTTGGTTAACTTGTCTGGATATTTATCTTTCTCTGTCAGGTATTCCAAAGCTACCAGAGTTGTCTCGATTATCAGCTTTGGGTTGGCACTGGCTTCTGCTTCCCACTTGAACTTAATATCAAACTTACTGTTTTCAAATTCCCAATTGGCGAAATCAACTAAAGCCTCTAAAAGGCGCTTCACCCGTGCTTTTACCTCAGAACCGTAAGTCTTTCTTGGCATGACAGTCAAAGACAAATCCCAAAAAGTTTGGGGCTACCCCTAATTGAATTTACCACCCCAAACCAATGTATTCCTGATTTGAACGAGATTTTATCCGCCTTGATTGCGTTCACTACCCCAAAGAGATGCTGTATTCAACAACTCATTCAGGTGGTACGAAATGAAAAACAAGCGTCAAAATGCAAGTCAAAGAGCGATATCTACGACGGGCTACGCCTACGCTTTCTTACTAATTCTGCAAACAATATTAATTGGCGTAAATGCCGAAAACCGCCTTCAGCAAGGAGACTCACCAATCGAGGTTTTAATCTGGATGATTAACCAGTGTATTCCAGTCCTGAAACAAGCCAGCAGTCTCCAAGAAAAACAGAAAAAGAGCCTGTTACCCAGACATCGCCGTTTTAAGGATCAATAATTTCATAATCAATCCTTTGTAGAGACGGCGATTTATCGCGTCTTTCCCTAGATTTATCGCGTCTCTCTCTTGCGAAAAAGGATTTTATTCCTCAATCAACTCAAAATCAACCCGTTCGTAAATATCATACAAGGCAATTTGAAATTCAATAGAATCTAATACTAAGATTGCCTCTTCACCTTCATATTCCTTAAAAATCCATTGACCTTCTGCTTGCTTTGCAAATTGTTCCACAGCAAAACTATACTGGTCAATCATAATATATTCCTGAAAACCAGGAATGGAACGATAATATTTAAACTTATCTATTTTATCATAATTTTTAGTTGAATTTGATAAGACTTCAACAATTAATAAAGGATTAGTGATAATTGTTTTACCTGTTCCCTCGTAAATAGGCTTACCTTTGATGACCATAACATCAGGATAAGTATTGATGCGATAACGAGGTATTGATAATTTAACATCGCCTATATATATGTTATAGTTTTGTTCTTGTACTGTCAGGGGAAATTTTTTGTAAAAATTACCTGCAATGTTGTTGTGGTTAGTTGTTCCCCCAGTCATGGGTATAATTTCTCCATCTCTGTATTCATTTTTATATTCAGCCTTCTCTTCTAATTCCAAATATTCTTCTGGGGTGTAGTAGCGCTTTTCTGTTTGTAAAACCATATTAATTAACTCATAAAATGAGTGAATGGGTATGTTATCAATAGCGTAACGTACCCGAAAGATAGGGAAAATAAATATTTTTGTTATACAAATACGGTTGCAGACAATGTAACAATAGCGATCGCAAGCCAATACTTTTAGCCATACCCACCAGTGAACGCCCCTACCAATATCTCTGCACAAACTCAGAATCGCAAAGCGGATCACATTCGGATCTGTTTAGAGGAAGATGTTCAGTCTCACCAAATCACCAATGGACTGGAACGTTATCGTTTCACCCATTCTTGCTTACCCGAACTAAACCACAACGATATTGATATTAGTACAACTTTCCTGGGGAAACACCTTGGCGCACCCTTATTAATTTCTTCCATGACTGGCGGAACAGAACAAGCCGCAATGATTAACCAACGTTTAGCCCAAGTTGCACAACACTACAAAATTGCAATGGGTGTTGGTTCCCAGCGAGTAGCGGTAGAAAAACCCCAAGTGGCTGATACTTTTGCTGTCCGCAAGTATGCGCCCGATGTTCTATTATTTGCAAACTTGGGGGCTGTACAACTTAACTACAAGTACGGCTTAGATGAATGTTTGCGGGTAGTTGATATCTTAGAGGCTGATGCTCTGATTTTACACATTAACCCTCTACAAGAGTGCATTCAACCCAAAGGTGATACTAATTTTCGGGGTTTGCTTGACAAGATTTTTATATTATGCTCGAAACTGCCAGTACCAGTGATTGCGAAGGAAGTAGGTAATGGCATTTCAGCCGCGATCGCACAGAAACTAATTGCCGCTGGAGTAGCAGCCATTGATGTGGCGGGTGCGGGGGGTACTTCTTGGGCAAAAGTAGAAAGTGAAAGGGCAGAAAATCCTTTGCAACGTCGCTTAGGGAAGACTTTCGCCGATTGGGGTTTACCGACAGCAGAGTGCATTACAACTATTAGAGCGATTGCACCAGATGTGGCCTTAATTGCTTCAGGAGGTTTGCGTCATGGATTGGATGTTGCAGCTGCGATCGCCTTGGGAGCAGATATAGCTGGTTTAGCAATGCCTTTCTTGCAAGCAGCAGCAACATCAGAGACAGCAGTTGCCGAACTTGCTGAAGTATTAATTGCCGAAATCACCACAGTCTTATTCTGCACTGGCAACACCACCTTGTATCAGTTAAAGCACTCTGGAAGTTTACAGCGCATAGAATAAATTAAGTAGGTCATTAGTCATTTGTCATTTGTCCTTTGTGAATGACCAATGCCCAATGCCCAATGCCCCATGCCCAATGCCCTATGCCCAATGACTAATGACTAACTTTATTAAACAAACTTTTGCTAGTTTAGTTGGCACCTTACTAGGATTAATTATTTTCAGTGGTCTGGGAACCACTGGACTGTTCTTGCTGATATTGGCTGCTACCTCCTCTAAAGATACTGGGCCAAACGTGAAAGATAAGTCAATGCTGGTTTTTGACTTGTCAATGAAAATTACTGATGGCGAACCTACTTCCGGCCAACTGTTTCAAAACACAATATCAGGTGTGGATGAAGAAAGAATGGCACTCCGCAAAGTTGTGGAAACTTTGGAAAAGGCTCGACGCGATCCGCGAATTATCGGGATCTACCTGGATGCGACAAGCACAAGCCAAGCTAGTAACGTTGGCTATGCCTCCCTGAAAGAAATTCGGAAAGCATTGGAAGAGTTTCGCGCTGCTGGGAAAAAAATTGTCGCTTATGGCAGTGATTGGAGTGAAAAAGGATATTACGTTAGTTCAGTGGCAGATTCCATTGTACTTAATCCTCTAGGAATGATGGAAGTCAACGGTTTGAGTTCACAACCGGTATTCTTAGCGGGAGCATTGCAGAAATATGGCATTGGTATTCAAGTCGTGCGAGTGGGGAAATTTAAGGGAGCAGTTGAACCGTTTCTCCTGACAAAGTTGAGTCCAGAAAACCGCGAACAAACTCAGAAATTGTTAGATGATGTTTGGGGAGAGTGGCGCACTGCTGTAGGCGCAAGTCGGAAAATTGAACCTAACCAGTTGCAAGCGATCGCAGATAATCAGGCGCTACTAGAAGCCACACAAGCCAAAACCAGCCGTTTAATTGATCAAGTACAATACCCCGATGAAGTGGTAACTGACCTCAAAAAGTTGACAGATAGCGGCAAAGACGACAAAACATTTCGCCAAATTAGCCTAAATAGCTACGCCCAAGTTCCCGGCAAATCTTTGGGTGTAGAACGTAGCTCAAAAAATCAAATTGCCGTAGTTTATGCTGAAGGCGAAATTGTCGATGGTAAAGGAGAAGTTGGGCAAGTAGGAGGCGATCGCTTTGCCAAAATCTTCAACAGACTGCGACAAGATCAGGATGTGAAGGCTGTTGTATTACGAATTAATAGTCCTGGTGGTAGCGCTACCGCATCTGAAGTCATGCAGCGAGAATTGAAATTAACTCGTGAGGCAAAACCAGTTGTAGTTTCAATGGGTGATGTCGCCGCCTCTGGTGGTTATTGGATTGCTAGCGACTCAAATCGCATTTTTGCCGAACCAAATACCATCACAGGCTCAATAGGTGTGTTTGGAGTGCTATTTAATGGGCAAAAGCTGGCTAATGATAATGGCATCACTTGGGATTCGGTAAAGACTGGAACCTATGCTGATAGTCAAACAGTTTCGCGTCCGAAATCGCCTCAAGAGTTGGCACTTTATCAGCGCAGTGTTAATCGCATTTATAATATATTTCTGAATAAAGTTTCTCAAGGTCGCAAACTCCCAGAACAAAAAGTAGCAGAAATTGCCCAAGGAAGGATTTGGTCGGGTGTGGCGGCCAAAGAAATTGGTTTGGTGGATGAAATTGGTGGTTTGAATACTGCGATCGCTTATGCTGTCAAACAGGCGAAACTAGGAGAAGACTGGGAAGTGCAAGAATATCCCCGCACTAGCAGTTTCGGAGAACGCTTTTTTGGGCGTGCAACAGAAGAGGTGCGGACTGCTTTCGGAATTGAGGGTACGCAACTTAAACAATCCAATCCCCTCACCGCTGAATTTCAGAAATTGCAACAGGAAGTAGAGATTCTGCAAAGGATGAACGATCCACAAGGGGTTTACGCCCGCTTGCCTTTCAACTTGAAGATTGAGTAGATGCTTTTTTGAGCATCATGAGGCAAAAACTCAGGGTTTGTAGTAAGCACTTTAGCGCTTAGAAAATTAAGGACTAAAGTCCTTACTACTAACTGGCTTACCCACTACTGCAAGACGAATAGCTTGGACTCGCCAGCCATAAACCAGCTGACATTTGCTGGATGGATGTGTACAGTAGTTGAGAGAAACTACTATCTTCCTTCTGACACATCTATCTATGGCTAGAAAAACACAACGTCTTTTGCTGCTAATTATTTCCTGTAGTATGACTGGTGTAATTTTAGGAGGTACTGCTGGTTGGGCAGAAAGTAATCTCTGCTTGGGAGACAGTAAAGTTACAAGTGAGTGCCTAACCCAAGATCCAACTCAAAAAACTATCCAAGGAATGAGTACGGGATTGGTAGCTGGGGCTGGGGCTGCTTTCGGTGCAGTATGGCAGTTACGGCATGAAGATTGAGCATGAACTACCACTAACCCGGAATTTCGGGTTAGATTAGGTTTCTGTACTAATTAGCCAGTGCCTCCACTTTATACTTTCGCCCAGCATAAAGTCATGTGGGTCAATAATCCTTATTTATGTGGCTTTGGAAAAATACCGATCTATTAATGCACGAGCAAATTTCTGGTGTTGTTCAGCTAGATGTTGAGGAGAGATAAACTGAGCATTGTCCATGAAGCGGTACACCCAGCGGCAAAACTCCTCCAGCGATCGCTTAGGAAGTTTAACAATATAATCTATGTAAGTAGGTTTGCTATGTGTCTTATTCATAAGTCTGGGTTAATCGCCTGGATTGGTGAACGAAATAATCAGCTTTTTGGTCACTTACGTTGTTTTATTCACAAAAGCTAGTCATCTCAAAATTTTTAACGTTCTGCTGGTTTCTGTGTGACTGAGGCAGTTGGATTTAGACTTGAAGTGATGGGACTGGAGGAAAGACTGGTGACGAGAGCAATTGGTCTAGAGCAAATTATTGCCCAAAAGGTTCTTACCTTATCAAAGAAACAACAGCAGCAAGTACTTGACTTTATAGAATTTCTGCAATTGAAATCACTAACAGTGGAGTTTAAGCACCATGATGGCACGCCAATGTCTGCTTTAGAAGCAGCAGGAGACTTAGTTGGCTGCGTGGATTCTGGGCCTGGGGATCTCTCGACAAACAAGGAGTACCTTAAAAGACCATTAACAGAATGAAGCAAGCGGTACTGCTAGATACAGGCCCATTAGTAGCTTTAGTCAATCGGAGAGAGCAGTTTCATAAATGGGTGACAAATCAGTTTGGACAGATTGAACCACCTTTGTTAACTTGTGAAGCGGTAGTTACAGAGGCTTGTTTTCTCTTACAGAATGTTTATGGAGGAGAAGCAGCAGTAATTTCTTTTGTACAAAAGGGAATTAT
>JBGTMK010000700.1:0-11153 GCA_041743605.1 Nostoc sp. | reverse complement strand
GACTGATTATTGTAGAGACGGCGATTCATCGCGTCTCTTGCCTTAACCGAGGTTTGTAGTAAGCACTTAAGTGCTTAAAAATCCAGGACTAAAGTCCTGACTACGAACCTGCTTATCCATCAATTTCAAGCAATCATCTTTTCTAAAGCGATTTGCAAGTCTTTTGTCAAATCACTCACAGCCTGTTTAGCCGCAAGGCGATCGCCTTGACAATTTCTAAAGCGTTCCGTAACTGAAATTGGCTCCCCGACAGTGATTTGTGCCTGTCGCAAACCTAACCGAGGTCGCCCCGGAAGTGTTGTATCCTGAATGCGAGAAAGCATATCAAATATCAGCAAAGCTGTTTCTGCAAACCGTTCTGCTGTCGGTTGTTCCTGAATATAACTAGCTGTAACTGCAACAAAACTTTCCACTATCCGCATGTGCCGCATTCGCAAGTCAGCTTCTTCTGCAATCCAGTCTGCTAAACCGCGTTTAAAGGGTGTTAAAGCACTGATATCTGGCAAATCTTCTCGATAAATGTAATTCCAGCCAGCCTCTTCTAAGCGGCGACAGCGGTCAATAAAATTACCCTGCCCTTGAACTCCAAAATATTGCTCGGTAACTTGTAAAGCCTGATCTAGTAAGCGATGGAGTCGAGCAATTAATACCTGATTAGCACTAGCAGATTCATCAGTTGAAATAGTTTTTGGAATATCTTGATGATAGAAGCGACGATAAAACTCTTCCATCTCTGTAATGAGATATTCAGCCAACCTACAGAGGCGTTGATAGTAAATCTCTTCACGATTGCCGGAACCAACTTCCAAAACTTTCAAGCCACTATCAGCTTCCAACTTACTCAAGAGCCAATCCAGTTTAGACCAAGGTGGGTCAACGTAACGATACTGGATAGCGATCGGCACAATAATTACAGTCTCAGTCCGGTTAGCTTTTCGCAAATCTTCTACACACCAGAACCCCATTTGAGCAACACCTGGTTCCAGTGGGCTAACAATACCACTATGACCATTAGTACCGCCTTCGGGTGCTACTGCGATCGGTAATTCGCCATTAGTAAACAACTCCCGTGCAGTTTGAATAGCTTGCCGATCTAGTCGTCTACCGCGATGAACAGGCACACCCCCCAGGCGTGAAAACAACCAACCTAGCCACTTTCCAGCCCAAACGGTCATTCCTCGGTCATAAAGAAAGTAGCTGTGAACAAGAGATTGTAATGTAATACCTTTCTGACGAGCAACTTGTGGCACAATGCGAGAAAGCAAATACAGCATACAGAGGGGATCTTCCACCTCTGGGTGGCGAAATGCCAACAAAAAGCGAATTTTTCCAGCCTGGAATTGTTGATAAAGTTCAGCTAATACCTCAACATTCTCAGCTTCAATTTTAACAATGCCAGCCGGTAGCCAAGGGCGAGTGCGAAACCGGAGTGCGATCGGCAGTAACCACCGAACAATCTGGAGTACCAGTGGGTTCAACTGTTGGGGAATAAATTTAAGTGGTGGTTGAGTAGACTGAATCGATCTAGGCAAGTCGCTCTCCAGATTGTATTTCTAGCGATTGTACAACGTGGGGTCTTGGTTTTGCCTAAACCCATAGTCATTTGTCATTGGTCATTGGTCATTTGTCATTGGTGCATAACCCCGTCCCTTGGGATACCTTGAGGTTACTTTGATATAGCCGTAGTCACATAGATTAGGACAGTGTTGATTGCTCAAAGTCTTGAAACAACTGGGTCTTTACTCAGCACAGGCTAAACGCTCCGCTACAGCTAACAGCACTTAGCTATTCCCGATGAAGGAATGGGGTTTTAATTTATATTGGATGTACTGGATGTGCGATCGCACATTTAAATAAACATTAAATAATGGAGGTTAGCGGACTCGAACCGCTGACATCCTGCTTGCAAAGCAGGCGCTCTACCAACTGAGCTAAACCCCCGTAAAATTAAAATAGTAGGTAATTTTGATTGCCCTTGTTATTGTAACTTATATTCTTCCATTACTAAAGGGATGAAGCCAGAAAATATCCAAGTTGTTGCAGCCCTGTATAAATTTGTCAAGCTAGCAGATTTTGCCGAAAAACGAGATCCTCTGCTGTCTTACTGTCAAGCCCAAGGTGTCAAGGGGACAATTTTGCTGGCAAAAGAAGGGATTAACGGTACAATTGCAGGTTCGCGTCAGGCTATTGATTCTGTTCTCTGGTTTCTGCGTTCTGACCCCCGTTTAGCAGACCTAGAATCCAAAGAGTCCTATACCGAAACCCCGCCCTTTGAGCGGATGAAGGTGCGGTTGAAGCAGGAAATTGTCACTTTGGGGTTGCCGGAAATTGACCCAAATGATCAAGTTGGCATCTATGTTAGCCCCCAGGAATGGAATAATTTAATTTGCGATCCAGAAGTAACCGTGATTGATACCCGCAATGATTATGAGGTGAATATCGGTACTTTCCAAGGTGCAGAAAATCCCCAAACTAGCTCATTCCGGGAATTTCCCGATTATGTACACCACCACCTCGACCCAACTCAGCACAAAAAGATTGCTCTGTTTTGTACAGGGGGCATTCGTTGTGAAAAAGCCTCATCCTTCATGCTTGCCCAAGGCTTTGCAGAAGTTTATCATCTCAAAGGAGGCATTCTCAAGTATTTGCAAGAAGTTCCAGCTGAAGACAGTTTATGGCAAGGGGAATGTTTTGTTTTTGATGAGCGGGTAGCCGTTAGTCATGGGTTGGAAGAAGGGAGTTGTGAGCGCTGCTTTTGTTGTGGGCGTCCGATTTCTGAGGAAGATAAGATGTCTCCAAAGTATGAGCAAGGTATCTCCTGTCCCTATTGTTTTGATAGCCTCACCGAAGAAAAAAGAGCGCGTCAGCGGGAAAAATGGCGTCACTATCAAACTCAAGTTGGTATCAAAAATCGGGATGTGAGGTGACGTACCTAATCAATATTTAAGGGCAAAATTACTGTAAATGTAGTACCAACTCCCACTTGACTTGTGACACTGACTTGACCTCTGTGAGCATCAACACACCTTTTAACGATTACTAACCCCAATCCAGTACCCTGAATTGATTCGACGTTTGAGGCTCGATAGAATGATTCAAAAAGTCGAGCTTGGTCTGTTTCGGGAATGCCTATGCCTTGATCTTGGATATAGAAAATTGCTACTTTCTCGATCGTGTTGCATATTAAATCAAACTTAATGTTGCCACCTCTTGGAGAATATTTAATAGCGTTTGAGAGAATATTTCCAAACATATAATGTAAGAGTCCTTCATCCATTACAGCGGTTGTGTTCTCACTATGACAGGTAAAAACAATTTCACACACGCTACTTTCAACAATAGAAAACTCTTCAATTAACTCTCGACAAAATTGTTCTAAGTTAAGTGGAGCAGGGTTGCATACAAGTTTCTCTGCTTCTGCTCGACCCATGAACAGCACCTCTTCCATGAGTTTTTCTAAAGATTGCACAGCACCTTGAATTCGCTTTAAATAAACACCTCTTTTTGTATCTGTCAAATTTGCTCCTTGAATTTCTATGAGTTCTACTGCCGTTTGAATAACAGTCAGGGGATTACGAAACTCATGTGATACGGTAGAGATAAATAAGGATTTGAGACGATTAAGTTCTTGCTCCTTCTCCAATGCTTGCTCTAGCAATTTTGTTTTACGTCGTTCGCTAAGATCCCAGAAAACAACTACTACACCATTTATCTGGTCAGGTTGTCGCCTTAGTGGTGAAGCACTATCGCCAATTGGAACTCTTTTTCCGTCTCTGGTAATTAGAGATGTGAATTCCCCTAAATAAACAACCTGTTGCTCCCGCAGCACTTTTGTTACTGGGTTTTCTAATGTAGTCTCTGTAACTTCATCGATAATATGAAAAATCTTCGCCGCTTCATTTCCTAAAGCATCTTTTTGTTGCCAGCCAGTCAGTACCTCAGCTGCGGGATTTATAAATGTCACTGTTCCTTCCTCATTAGTGGCGATTACAGCGTCACTCATTGAGTTTAAAAGGGTTGCTAACTGATCTCGATTCTCCCGTAGTTCACGTTCTAACTGGTGTTTTAAAAGACCGATCTCAATCGCTATTCTTAAATCTTTTGTAGTAAATGGTTTAACGATGTATCCGAAAGGTTGGGTAATTTTGGCTCTTTCTAAAGTATGGTCATCACCATAAGCAGTTAAATAAATTATGGGTACATCTAACTGTTCACGAATCTGACTGGCAGTAGTAATACCGTCCATCTCACCTTTAAGAATAATATCCATTAATACTAGTTCTGGTTGAGTTTCCGATGCCTTGGCAATGGCAACTTTTCCAGATGAAGCTGTTCCCGTAACAATGTACCCTAGTTGACTGAGTTGGCTAGCAATAGTTCTAGCTACAATCACCTCATCTTCAACAACTAAAATCCTAGCTTGACCCATTTTATATTTACTAATGCGAAGTTAATTGCGTGAATTGGATTTTGAATACTGTTCCATGATTGCGCTCTAAAGTAATATTGCCTTCAAGTTGTTCTGTAACCAAGTCATATACTAACGACAGACCCAAAGAATCAGTTTTTGTCCAATCTAAATTATCTGGTAAGCCAATCCCATTGTCTTTGATTGTCATCTCGATATTATTACCGACATTACGTAAAGCAATACTGATTGTACCTATTTGTTGATTTGGAAAAGCGTGCTTGAGAGCATTGGAGATTAATTCGTTGATAACCAGCCCACAAGCAATAGCTTGATCAACATTTAAATTCAATGGATCTATATCAATTTCTAGAGTAATTTTATTAGGCCATATTTGATAGGATATTAGCAAGCTTGCTGCTAAATTATGAATATAATCAGCGACATCAATTTGCCCAATATTAGCGGAAGTATATAAATTTTTATGAATGAGAGATATTGACTCAATTCGGTTCTGACTTTCTCGAAGGACTTTGATTACTTCCGGATCTTTGAGTGTTTGAGACTGAAGTTGTAATAAGCTGGAGACAATTTGCAAATTATTTTTAACTCGATGATGAACTTCTTTTAATAGGACTTCTTTTTCAGCTAAGGCATTTTTTAATTTGACTTGAGCTTTTTGTCTTTGAGCAAGTTCAATTTGAGCTTGCTCAAGGATGCTGGATTGTTGAATTGCGATCGCTAATTGGACTGTCAGTTGATCGAGCAAATCTAATTGATTTTCTTCCCACTCGCGGTAAGCAGAGCATTGGTGAGCAACCAATAACCCCCAAAGGTGAGAGCCTACTTCTAGCAATATGGGTACAACTAAATTTGCTTTTACTTCAAACTGTTCTAACAGGCGAATATGGCAATCAGTCAGTCCCGTTTCGTAAATATTAGCGATCGCTTGTTTACGTCCCTGATAATACTCTACTCCGATACCTGTTTGAAAACAGGTATCATGAATCTCTACACCTAAAGAAACCGTCCACCCAGGTTCTACCGATTCCGCCACAATTGTGCCGATCATCTCTGAGTTAAACTGATAAACTACTACCCGATCAACCCCAAGTAAATCTCGCACTTCTTGAACTGTTGCATTCAGAATATCTTGAAGATTCAAAGATTGACGAATCCGTTGAGCAACGGTTCGCATCAATTGCTCCCGCTCGGCTTGAGCTTTTAGAGCAAGTTCACTCTGCTTACGTTCTGTGATGTCTTGTCCAATACCGATAATTTGACCATTTGAAAGGTAAACATTAGTCCAAGATGTATCCAATAAACGGCCATCACGCACCTGAGTTCTAAAGTCACCCCAATCGCCTCGTGCAGACTGCATAAAATTAATTACATACTGGCGATATTCAGGATTAGGATATAACGCTTCCAAGATATCCTGAGTTGAGGAATCTTGAAATTTCCAACCTAGAACATTCTCCCATTCTTGGTTCACCCACAGAAGTTTGCCATTGAGATCAACGAGGCCAATCATCAACGGTATACTCTCAAAAATCCTCCGCAAAAACTCATTTTGCTCTTGGAGTTTTGTTTCGGCATTTTTGCGATCGTTAATATCATTAAATACTGTTAAAATTGCTGATTCGTTATTAAAAATTAAATATTGTAGTGAAGCAATCGCCCAAAAACAACTTCCATCTGCTCTTTTTAGTTGAAGTTCATAATTATGAATAAAATCATGTTGATTAAGAATTTTTAGCAGAGCTTCTAAATCTGCACAATCATGATATAAATCTAATAATTTTTTGCGATTAACTAAATACTCTGGAGAAAACTGAAATGTTTGCAGCAACTCTGAATTAGCGTATAAAATCAACCCGTCAGATACACGCGAAATAATGAATGGAACAGGAATGGCTTCAGAAATGACTCGAAATCTGGCTTCACTTTCCTGAAGAGTTCTTTCTATTTGTTTGTGTTTTGTGATATCTTGTATATTAACTAACTGAGCGTTATAACTGTCATAGTCTATTGGATATGTGACAATTTCAACATCAATAATCTGTCTATCTTTTCGCCGATGTTGCCATTGTCTTGCACAATGTAATTTAGGGTAGTTCTCTTCTAAATATTCCAGCAAATTAGGCACATCTTCTGGAAGGAAAATGTCAGTTATTCGCATTTGCAAAAACTCTCGTCGTGAATAGCCGTAGTGGACAACGGCAGCTTCATTAACATCCAAAAATTGCAGATTATTCTGGTTATATACCCATATTGGGTTAGGATTTTTAGAGAAAATAATATTGAAACTCTTTTGACTATCATTAATCAGTTTTTGTCTACGTAACTCTAAACACCTGATTACTTGCCGAGCCAATTGTTGTAAGATTACTTGCTCTTTAACACTCAATTTTCGCGGTACAAAATCGATTATGCAAAGACTACCTAATGCAAAGCCACTTGGGCTAATTAGGGGAACTCCCCCATAGAATCTCAAACAATGATTTGATGTTACAAGTGAATTTGTAGCAAACCGTTCATCTTGCAAAGTATCGGGAATAATGAATATTTCATTTTGCAAGATAGTATAACTTCCAAAGGAAATGCTGCGAGGAACTTCCGATATAGTTAGTCCGATTTTTGACTTGAACCATTCTCGTTCTGCATCAACTATGCTAATAAGAGCAATTGGTGTTTCGCAAAAATTAGCAGCTAGTTGAGCTAGTTCATCAAAAATTTCTTCTGGTGGCGTATCTAAAATTTGATATTGATTAAGTACTTCTAGACGTTGGCTTTCATTTTCAGGAAATAGCATTAGTATTGATATGAAAAAAAGATTTTTGTAAGAATTCAGGAGTCAGAATTCAGAATAGTTAAAGAATCAGAAAAATATTTGATTAATAAATATACTAATTATTCTAGATTCCTTATAAATTCTGACTCCTGACTCCTGCGTGCTGAATTCTTACAGATTTTTTATCCTTAGAGATTTTTTGAAAAGTGATATGTTGTGATTTTAATCGAATTATTACCCCCCCCCTCAATCCCCCCGATATATTGAGGGGGAAATAAAAGTAAAATTATATATAGTATACATAGACACAAAGATTTTTTGATATCTCTGTGTCTGTGTAGGCTGGAGCAGTTAATCTTATCTTGGGCGTCCCAATGTAGTAATATATAAAACAGCTTCATCAGTAGGGATACCCAAAACTTCATTTACTTGATCATCAAAGAATCCACCGATACCACTGACGCCGACATTCAGGCGCATTGCGGCTAAATTCAAGCGCTGTCCCAAATGACCGGCATCCATGTGTAAGTAACGGTAAACGCGATCGCCATATTGTGCGATCGCAGCTTTCAAATCCGCTGTATGAAATAATACCGCTGCTGCATCCCGCCCTAATTCTTGTCCCAAACAGAGAAAATGTAACTCTCGCCGAAAGTTTTTAAACCGAATTTGGCGTAATTCTTGAGCTTTAGGTGCGTAATAGTAACAACCCGCCTCCAGTCCTTTAACTCCGCAAACAGCAATAAATGTTTCTATTAAATTCAGATCAAAGTAGTCTGGAGAAATATCTAAACTTTGGTCTATGTAATTTTGCGGTTGGTAAGTGAAATCTAGTAGATTTTTTAACTCATCTAAGTTTAAATCATCACCATTATAAGCGCGGGTAGAGCGTCGCTTGTACATAGTGATTTCTAGTTCTGACAACTTTTGCCCCCAGTTTATAGGTGCGGTGGTGGTGGGAATTTTCAAACAGAAAGGAAAGTTATATTTATCCTCCAAAGATTTTTCTTGTTTGATAGTTGGTAGATTGAGATTACCAGTAATACCTGATTGGATTTGAGTGTGTTGATGGAAATATGTCAGCAGTTCGCCATCAGGGATTTGGGGATAACTAGTTTCGGTAGCCGAAGGTAAAGCAGTACATCCCAATGGTAAATTTTGATTGACATCTAACAAATCTGCCAGAGGTAAGATAGCGATCGCACCTTCTTGTTGTGGATCAACATAAAGCAGATTATTAACTGATTCATCCACAAAGCCGCCGATTAAATGGGGGCGATAATCAGTAATCGCAGCAGCTAACTCGATATTCCCCAACAAGTGTCCCGTATCCAGAAAAATCCGACGATAAGCCCGATCTTCATAGCGCCACGCAGAACGATAGAATACCGCAGTAACAATAATTGCCAATTGGGTATTTTCTAGAGAAGGATGCCAGAAACAAGCTCCTTGAAGAGTTTGCCAAACATCACTTTCCCAATAATGCATCAGGGAATGAGTTCTACACTGGTAATTATACAGACCAGGTGGCAATAACGACGTACCACGGGAAACCACATACACCTCAGCAGGGTATAATCCGCCAGCACTGGGAGCAGCGCGTAAATACACAGCACTTCCCATAGAAGGCATTTTCGCCGTCAATCCATAGCTACGAAACAACAGCCGCGAGAGTCTTTGCCACCATTGAGCATCTGGGTTATTAGCAAACGATTCTGGTTTTTCTTGAATATAGGGTTTGAGATCAAAAGTAGAGCCAATTTTGTACTCTTTAAAGGGCACTGGCTGTTTAGCCCAATCTAACTGCTGACTTTTGGAGGCAAGAGTCTCAGGATTGTATTTAGTCCGTTCGTGATAATGCTGGGCAATTGATTGGTGTAATTCTGGCATAGTACTTTCAATATCCTTGGGGCATCCTTTATTTTTGATCTTGGCATTCATTAGCCTCATTGTTTCGTGTCAATTGGTACAATCCTCAGAGTCATAAAGTGGTAATTGGTAACAATTGATTGGGGAATGGGGAATGGGGCATGGGGCATTGGGCATGGGGCATTTGAGTATTAGTTATTCTTGTCTCCCAGTGCTCAGTCCCCAATCCCTACTCCCCACTCCTTCGCAGTACCATATAAACGCAAAACTATCTACAGCGGGATGTGCAATGATGCCTGTGCGTCAAACTTTATCAAAACCTGATATCCAACTTTCTTATTTAGAGTGGAACCAAGGTAAAGAACCTTTACTGCTGTTACATGGTTTAGGCGATCATGCTCTGGTGTGGTCTAGTTTAGGAGATTATTTGGCAGCAGACTATCACATAGTTGCACCAGATATGCGGGGACATGGCCAAAGTAGTAAGCCAGAGATAGATTATAGCTTTGAGAGTGCGATCGCAGACCTTGAAGCACTCATGGATCATCTGGGATGGACTTTTGCCCATATTGTCAGTCACTCGTGGACAGGAAAATTAGCCGCCATTTGGGCAAGACAAAACCCAAAGCGGTTAAGGAGTATAATTCTAGTCGATCCGATTTTCATCTGGAAAATGCCCAGTCTTCTCAGGGTAACTTTTCCAACGTTGTATCGCTTCTTGCCTTTTCTCAAAAGCATGGGCCCCTTTGCCAGCTACGAAGAAGCCGAACAACAAGCACAGCAGTTAAAGCAATATCAAGGATGGACTTCCTTACAGCAGCAAGTCTTCCAAGCAGGAATAGAACAAAAACCCGATGGTAGTTGGGGCAGCAAATTTACCATAGCCGCCCGCGATGGGATTTTTGAGGCAGTAATGCAGGTGCCCGGTTTTACAATTCCCCTTGACACCCCTGCCCTATTCGTCCAGCCAAAACAAGGACTGAACCGCCAAAATTGGCAAATTAAACCCTACAAAACCCATCTTAAAAACTTACGCATCTGCCAAGTTCCCGGCAATCATTGGCCATTTTTGACACAACCAGAGGCATTTAACCAAACAGTGGCAACTTTCTTGGCAGAAAACAGATAGAAAATCTCATGATTATTTAGACGGGATTATCATACGGCAACAGAAGAATTAATAGGAGCAATGTCTAAGGAGATTGGGCATGGGGCATTGATTATTCCCCCATTTTCCCTATTCCCCATTGCCCCTAATCCCCAGAGGGGGTACCGAGTTCCCCATTCCCCACTCCCAGCTAGTCACTCATGAGCCTTTGTATCAATCCCGTTTGCCCTCAACCAAATCACCCGAATAATCATCAAAACCGCTTTTGTCAAAGTTGTGGTTCCCATCTAGAATTGCTAGGGCGTTATCGGGTAACGTGCCTGTTAAATGAAAAAACAGGGTTTAGTAAAGTTTATGAGGCATACGAACAAGATACCCCCAAAATCCTCAAGATACTCAAAGAGGATCTATCAAGCGATGCCAAAGCAGTAGAACTATTTCAGCAAGAAGTAACCGTGTTGGGACAACTCAAGCATCCTGGCATTCCCAAAGAAGATAGTTACTTCCAGTATCAAACCCGAAATGGTTTAGTGTTGCATTGCATAGCAATGGAAAAAATCGATGGCTACAACTTAGAACAGTGGCTAAAGCAGCAGAATTGCCCCATATCCCAAGAACAAGCCATAGATTGGTTAAGACAATTACTAGAAATTTTGGATGTAGTGCATAGCAAGCAGTATCTACATCGAGATATTAAGCCATCTAACATCATGATTAGATCCCCCCTTGATAAAGGTTGCAGGAATCTAGTACTAATTGATTTTGGCACCGCCAGCGAAATTACTAAAACCTACCAAGACCAACTCAACAACAGCGAAAAGATGACAGCACTTATGTCATCTGGCTACAGCGCCCCAGAACAAATGAATGGTCAAGCAGTACCGCAATCAGATTTCTTTGCTTTGGGGCGCACATTTGTATTTTTGCTGACGGGATACCATCCTTTGGATATGTATGATGTCCAGCACAATTTA
>JBGTMK010000699.1:0-4628 GCA_041743605.1 Nostoc sp. | reverse complement strand
CCAATCACGCACGCGCTCAATGTCAGTATCAACAGGTTTTTCCAAGCGTTGGCGTATCAGTTGAGCTAAATTCTGTTCCGTATGGAAGTAAGTTGGCTTGTAGCAAAGTAGTGTTTTCTCTTCATCCCGCTCTCTAATCAGTTCATCTGCGAGAGCCATATCTTTAATAATGATCGCAACCGCTTCTTCTGTGGGCTGATGAGATTCGGTAGTCAGCAGTTTGATTACCGACTCAATCAGTTCGCTTTGTGGTAAGTAACAATGACCATCTTCGGCAGCTTCACTTAGGCAATGGATAATCCCCGCACGGTAACGAAATTCTGAGTCAGGGGCAATTCCGATATTTCTTGCAATCTTGTCAGCAGTCAGAAAGCCAATACCGTAGATGTCGGCTGCTAACTGGTAGGGATTTTTGGTAACAGTGGCGATCGCCTCATCCTTATATTGCTTGTAAATTTTGACTGCGTATGTTGTTGAAACACCGTGCCCTTGCAAAAATACCATTACTTCTTTTATGGCTTTCTGTGTCTCCCAGGCATTTTTAATTAACTTAATCCGCTTTTTGGCAATGCCTTGAACTTCAATGAGTCGGTCAATTTGGTTTTCGATAATGTCCAGGGTTTCTAAACCAAAGTGGGCAACAATGCGTCTTGCTGTGACTGGCCCAACACCTTTGATCAGTCCACTGCCCAAATATTTCTCAATTCCGGTGAGAGTGGCTGGTTTGGTTTCCTTGTAGTTAACAACTTGAAACTGTGGCCCAAATTGTGGATGGTCACGCCAGAAACCAGTTAGTTGTAAAGTCTGCCCTGGCTGGATGTTAGCAAAGCTGCCAACGATTGTTGTGAGTTCGGTGCTACGTGGGCGAGTCAGTCTTGCCACGGTGTAACCCGATTCAGCAGAGTAAAAAGTTAGGCGTTCTACGACTCCGGTGATTGTTTCGTGTTGAGGAAAGGCGCTTACTTGTTGAGGGGAAAGATTAGGAGGAGTGGACATTGCTTATGATCAGATGCCGCACATCATTATAATACTAGAAATCAGTTAATTATAGTACATAAATACTAAGTTGCCTGCCTGAAATTAGTGTAATGAAGAAGCACCAAATACATCAGATACTATCTTCAGAAACAAAGAGAAATTGACACCGCACGTTCCCTCTACCTTGATTTTGATGAAGTACATCTAACTTTGTGGTAGAACTACGGTGGCTAGTTGGACAGCAGCGCGGAGTAGCCCAGCTTAATTTATTTAAAACGAAGTGATGATAAGCTTTTGAGTTGATTCAACTATATAAGCTTATGAAAGTCCAAATTTAGATAGCCAAATATTATCTGTGCTTACTCCGTTGTCGTTATAATCTAGTTTTCAAGAAAAAGTTAGCCGAAATTATAAGTGAGCCAATTTAGTGAGCCTTATTATTTGTTTATTTAATCAAGCTGGTGGAGTTGGGAAATCCACTCTAGCGATTAATCTTGGTTATCACTTAGCACAATTAAAACCTGCTAAAACCAAGCATCACTACCGAGTTCTTTTAATTGATATAGATCCTCAAGCTTCACTTACTAACTTTATGGGAATTGCGCCTGAATCCCAAGAAAAAACCATTTATAATGCAGTGATTGATCAGGAAGCACTACCAATTCTTAAAGAAATTCATGGGATGGATTTTGTTCCGTCATCTCAGGATCTGACTTCAGCTGAATTAGAGTTAGTAGTAGCAGATATGCGTGATTTACGTCTTAAATATGCTTTGGAACCTGTAAGCGAACAGTATGATTTTATTTTGATTGACTGCCCCCCTAGTTTAGGCATTCTTACTTATATCAGTTTAGTGGCATCAACTCACGTTTTAGTGCCGATCCAGACGCAATACAAGGCATTCTTGGGGACAGAATTACTCTTAAATACAGTAACACGCGTTAAGTCTCTTCCAAATCGAAAGTTAAAAATTGCTGGGTTTATCCCAACGATGTTTGATTCACGTAATAGCCAAGATGAACGAACACTATTAGCTATTCAAGAACAACTGTCACAGGTTGGGATAGTCTATGACCCAATTCCTCGATCTACTGCTTTTGCTGATGCTGCTGAAGAAAATGTTCCTCTGGCAATCTTTAATCCTAAGCATCCAGCTTTATCAATCCTAAAAAAAATTGTTAAAGGGCTGGAGAAATTATTATGAGTATAAAGCGTGATAAGCCTTATGGTCGCCGTCTTAAGGGATTAGAAGCTTTGATTGGCGAGTCTGTAGACACTCTTCCCTGTGGACAGTTTGTCACTATCGAAAAAATTCAACTCTCTGTTCAGCAGCCTCGCCGTTATTTTGATCCAAAAAAGCTAGAGCAGTTAGTACAGTCGGTTAAAGAACATGGCATCTTAGAACCATTGTTAGTCCGTTACTTATCTGATGATAAATATGAGTTGGTAGCCGGAGAGAGGCGTTACAGAGCAGCTAGTTTAGCAGGATTAACTGAAGTACCTGTAATTGCACGTTCGTTAAATGATCAGGAAGCCCTGCAACTGTCATTGGTAGAAAATTTACAGCGAGACGATCTCAATCCTATTGAAGAAACAGAAGGTATTTTAGAACTTATAGCACTTCAACTAGATAAGAAAGTACCAGAAGTTATATCTTTACTTTATAAAATGCAAAATATTTTGGCGGGGAAAGTTACTGATAACGTTATCAGTAATTCTCATGCAGAGGATGTAAAAATGATTTTTACAGGCTTGGGGCTTATGGAATGGGAGTCGTTCACTGCTAACAGACTTCCTCTCTTGCGGTTGCCTGATGAAATTTTAGAAGTTCTACGCCAAGGAAAAATTGAATACACAAAAGCTAAAGTAATCGCTAAGTTGAAAGAAAAGACAGAACGTATTGCTTTATTGGAAGAGGCGATATTACAAAATTTGTCATTAAATGAAATTCGAGAACGGTTGAAAACCCGTAAGTCGTCAACAGAAGAGAAGGAATTAGAGAAGCAAATAGATTCTACCTATAAGAAAATGAAAAAATCAAAGCTATGGGATAATCCCAAAAAGCGCAAGAAGCTTGAATTATTGTTTGCTCAAATAGAGATTTTAATTAACGAGGATGATTAAAACTGGACTAGAAGTTACTGCATCTTATTCTGTCTAAGACTCAGATGTCCCAAATGTGAGCAAACGGCGATTAGACTGAATACGCCAGAAGTACTTTCAACAACAGCGATTCCTTCTCCTTTGCCATAAACAGTTTTAACTAGCCAAATAATCTTTAATTTTGTCTTGCTCACGTCGTAAAGCTTTGATACCTTGTCCATGAGCAGAGCGTACCTTGGAATGGCTGAGATTAAGTTTTTGTGCAACCTGTTTTGCTGTCAACTTGTCCTCGCCCGACAACCCAAACTGTAACATTAAGACTTGGCGTTGATTTGGTTTCAAGGTAGCTAATAAATCCTGTAAATCTGATCGGAGACATTCTAGAGCAACATACTCTTGTGCGGAGATTCTTTCGTCGGGTAATATCTCTTGCAGTTGGTTTTCTTGCTCCTCTCCAATTCCTAGCTCTAAAGAAACTAGCGGACGAAATGCGTTTAGGCATTCGGCAACTTGTTTAGGTGATGCATCAACAGCTTCAGCGATTTCTATAATAGTGGGTGTTCTTCCCAAGGTTTGAAAAAGTTCAACGTGTGCCTTTTTGATTTGCATCAATCTTTTGGTCAGGTCATGGGGTAGGCGAATAGTATGGGATTGTTCTGCAACTGCTCTGGTAATTGCTTGCCGAATCCACGCCTTTTGCATAAGTAGAAAATTTATAGCCCCGATTCGGCTCAAATTTTTCTACCGCTTTTTGTAAACCTATTGCTCCCTCTTGAATCAGATCCAAAAATTCCAGCTTACTCCAACGATATTTTTTAGCGACTGCAACTACTAAACGGAGGTTGGCAGTAATCATTAAATGTTTTGCCAGTTGCCCTTGTTCAAGGATTTGGGTTAATTCTGCTTCTGTTTTATTCACCTCGGCAGAGAGTTCAGACCCATTTGGAGAACGCTTTAGCCGTTGCACAAGAAGATTCTTTTGCTGCTCAAGTGCCAGCATAGACCTTACAAGTCTTGCATAGAAAATTTCTTGTTCAGGTAATAGCCTATCAATGCGACCAATTTCTCGTAGGTAAATTCCAAGTGTATCAGAGCTTTGGCTAGACATCTTGCGTTGCGTAAAGCTAATTTAGACCTTGACAGTAGAGTATAAATCAAAGAGTTAACAACGATCTAAAATTAATTTCTGTTACGTTGATAAAAAAGATTTCAAAAATTCTTATTAGGGGTTATATGGGGGCTATATATACCCCAACAATAGCTCAGGACTTTGGTGACATTTTGACCCCTATATAGGGCACATATAGGTGCTAAATGGGGTATATTTGACTAGTCAACATTTTGTACCCCATTTAGCCCCCAAGGGGTTATGATAAACTCTTGGTTCTGGATCAAAAAAGAGGTACTTATTTTATTCTTCTCTCCCCTACTCCCTAAAATTACCTGAACAGATAATTTTCACAAATCAAAGTGTATTACCTTTGTCTTTATGTCAAACATTCACACCTTACAAAAAATTTTTCCGGCGGGTTTCGATAACGGTTACG
>JBGTMK010000698.1:0-10065 GCA_041743605.1 Nostoc sp. | reverse complement strand
TAGTGCCACTTTGTTTCTAACTTGATTGCTAATCAGACAAGTCCGCTTGTCAATAGGGTTTGAGACGCGCTGACCCTGAATCTTATATGAAGATGGACTAATTACTTTTAATTCCCATCGAGGGTATTGGCAATGTGATATTGTTGCTGTCAAAGCACTCGCCCTTACCGATGATGTTGTAGAATTATTAGCGCTACAATTGCAAAAGTTGCCAGCAGCAACGCAAAATGTGTTGAAATTAGCTGCGTGTATTGGCAACCAGTTTGATTTGCGAACCTTAGCAATTGTTTCTGAACAATCGGAAACCGAAACGGCAGCATTTTTATGGAAAGCTTTACAAGAAGGGTTAGTTCTACCTACCACTGAAGTTTATAAATTCTTTCAATATAGTGGGCATGATTCTGACTCAAATCCATTAAATTGCAATGTCCAAGTCCCCATTTATAAATTTTTGCATGACCGGGTGCAACAAGCGGCTTACTCTCTGATTCCAGGTGAGCAGAAACAATTTACCCATCTTAAAATTGGTCAATTACTCTTGCAAAATACCTCCAAGTCACAGCAAGAGGAGCGAATTTTTGAGATTGTCAGTCAGTTTAATCGAGGAATACTGCTAATTACCCAACCGGCTGAACGTCAACAATTAGCTCAGTTAAATCTGAATGCTGGTCGAAAAGCGAAAGAAGCTACTGCTTATGTTGCAGCAATTCATTACTTCTATTCTGGAATGCAGTTGTTGACAATTAATAGTTGGGAAATTGCCTATGAATTAACTCGAAGCTTATACGAAGAAGCTGCCGAAGCTGCTTTTCTCAACAATGAATTTGAGCAAATGGAATCTCTTGTTCAGGTTGTCATTGAAAAAACAACCACCTTACTGGATAGAGTGAAAGTTTATGAAGTGCAACTCCAATCTTATCAGGTGCGGAATCAATCATTCAAAGCGATCGCAACTGGGCGTGAACTTCTGGCTCAACTTGGGGTAACATTACCTGAATCAGTAACACCTCCAGACATTCAGCAATCTGTAGTCAACACGCTCTCCACTTTGGCAGCCAGAAGTATTGAGGGCTTAGTTGATTTGCCATTAATGGATGATACCAAAGCTTTGGTTGCTTTGCGGATTATGGCTAGCATTGCTCCCGCCATCCACCAAACTGCCCCTTATCTGTTCCCAATTATTGCCTGTGAAGAGGTGAATTTATCTCTTAAATATGGCAATGCACCACTTTCTGCACCAGGATATGCAGATTTTGGAATTGTACTTAATATTTGTAACCAACTTGAGTCAGGCTACGAATTTGGCCAACTAGGTTTAATGCTTGTGGATAGACTTCAAGCAAAATCTGTTCAAAGCATGACTCTATTTAAGGTGGGTGCATTGAATCAATTTAATAAACAACATATTCGCACCTCAATTAGGTTATTACAGGAATCCCATACTTTTGGATTAGAGACAGGCGATTTTTTTCATGTGCTGGCATCGATGATTTTTAAGTTATTCTATGTCTATTTAAGTGGCACAGAAGTTTTGGAAATTATCTTAGCAGATATCAAAGCCTACGAGTCTAATTATGCCAAAAATCAACGCTTATTAAATTGGTCTAATATCGTCTCTCAAACCATTAAAAATCTCACCGAATATAGCGACTATCCAGATTCTTTGATTGGTGAAGATTGTCAAGAAGAAGAACTCTTATCTGCGCTCCTCCAAGAAAAGGACGAATTAACACTCCATATATTTTTCTTAAGTAAGTTAACACTCAGTTATTTGTTTGAGAATTTTTCGGCGGCAGTTGAGAATGGAAATCAGGGAGAGCAATACCTCAACGGTGGCGCAGGAATGCTATCTGTGCCTGTTTTCTACTATTACGATTCTCTGTCTCGTCTGGCTGTCTATGCAACGGCGGAACCATCTCAACAAGAGCAATTACTCTTAAAGATTGGCGAAAACCAAGAAAAATTGCAGTTTCTTGCCCAATTCGCACCGATGAATTTCCAGCACAAATTTGATTTGGTGGAAGCAGAACGGCATCGGGTTCTGGGCGAAAAAATAGCAGCAATAGAATTGTACGATCGCGCCATAACTCTAGCGAAAGCAAACGAATATATCCAAGAAGAAGCCTTGAGCAATGAGTTAGCTGCCAAGTTCTACCTCCACTGGGGCAAAGAAAAAATCGCCCAAGTTTATATGCAAGAAGCTTATTACTGCTATGCTCGTTGGGGCGCTAAAGCCAAAACTGAAGACTTAGAAAAACGCTATCCTCGACTCCTAGCTCCCATCTTACAAGGGCAGCATCATCGCTTTCAACT
This sequence comes from Nostoc sp., assembly GCA_041743605.1. GTDB lineage: Bacteria > Cyanobacteriota > Cyanobacteriia > Cyanobacteriales > Nostocaceae > Nostoc. Next base: position 7,752 of record JBGTMK010000698.1, on the reverse strand, counting down.
GAGTTCAACCGTTGATGGATCGTCATTCCCACATCAAACCATCCACACAAATCTTTCTAGCAGCAGTATTTCGGAAGCCCTCGATTTTGCCACCATCTTTAAAGCCGCACAAGTTCTTTCCAGTGAAATTCAATTAGAGCAATTACTCACTACTCTTTTGCAAGTGGTAATGGAAAATGCTGGGGCACAAAAAGCTGCTCTACTTGTACTCCAACAGGGCGACTTAGTGGTTGAAGCTGTAGCTACCATCAATGAAGGAGTCAGTCTGGTATCTACACCATTGTCAACTAGCGAAGGCATTCCCATTACACTGCTAAACTATGTCAAACGCAGCTTAAAAACTGTTGTGCTGGATGATGCAACAGCACAAACTGATTTTATCGCCGATTCATATTTCATGCAGCAACAACCTAAGAGTGTGTTGTGTACGCCGATGTTAAATCAGGGTAAACTTATTGGGCTGCTATATCTAGAAAATCCGCTAACAATTGGTGCATTTACAAGCGATCGCACCGAAGTTATCCAACTGTTATGCACTCAAGCTGCTATTTCTCTAGAAAATGCCCGTCTTTATCAAGAATCTCAAAATTATGCCCAAGAGTTAGAGCGATCGCTACAAGAACTTGAGCATACCCAATTACAAATGGTGCAAAATGAAAAAATGGCAACCTTGGGTAATTTGGTTGCTGGGGTGGCACATGAAATTAATAATCCCATTGGATTTCTCAAAGGCAGTCTTAACAATGCCAAAGAATATACTCAAGACTTGCTCGCCCATATCCGATGCTACCAACAACATTATCCCAATCCGGCGATCGCAGTTATTGAGCATGGCGAAGAAATTGACCTAGAATTCTTGACTGAAGACTTACCAAAGCTAGTAGGCTCGATGAAGGTGGCTTCAGAAAGGATCAAAGATATTAGCATCAGTCTCCGCACCTTCTCCAGAGCCGATACAACCGAAAAAGTTGCTTGTAATCTCCATGAAGGGATTGAGAGTACCCTGTTGATTTTGAAGTATCGCCTCAAAGCTAACGAAAAACGTCCAGCAATTGAAGTCATCACTGAATACGGAAAATTACCGCCTGTAAAGTGCTTTTTGGGACAGCTAAATCAAGTATTTATGAACCTCCTTGCTAACGCAATTGATGCCTTAGATACTTCCTGTGAGGGGCTTTCTTTTGCCCAAGCGCAAGACAATCATCACCAAATACTGATTCACACCGAAGTATCCAGTGAGCAAAACATGGTGGTAATTCGGATCAAAGATAACGGTCAAGGGATGCCAGAGGAGATTAGAACGCGGATATTTGACCACCTATTTACAACAAAAGAGGTTGGGAAAGGAACAGGATTAGGATTAGCGATCGCTCGTCAAATTGTTGAAGAAACCCATAATGGGCGGTTGAGTTGCAATTCTGTGCTTGGCGAAGGAACAGAATTTGTCATTGAAATTCCAGTATTTTAACTAATTTGCGATTTTCCTCTCAATGCATAACACTTCTAATTTTTCGGTAGTGCAGAGAACAGCGATCGCATAATTCTTCAAATCTGTATAACTTGATTCTAAATGAGGTAGCGTTCGGAGTTAAGATTACACAATTGCGTCAAATTGTGGTTAAAGCTACAAAAATTGTTAAAACAACTAACTAATACTGTATTTCCAGCCTCAGTCTTCCGACTAGAGAGTGGTTTAACTTTTATTCATCAAGAAATTCCCACCACTCCTGTAGTTGTGGCAGATGTTTGGGTGCGGGCTGGAGCCAGCCTAGAGCCAAAACCGTGGTTCGGCATGGCGCACTTTTTAGAACACATGATTTTTAAAGGTACGGCGACACTACCCCCTGGAATGTTCGATTCCAAAGTTGAAAACCGGGGTGGCGTGAGTAATGCGGCAACAAGCTATGATTATGCTCATTATTCACTCACCACAGCCGCCCCTTATTTAAAAGATACTCTGCCCTACTTGGGAGAACTACTGCTGAATGCGGCAATTCCAGAAGATGAATTTAGCCGCGAACGGGATGTGGTACTAGAGGAAATTCGCTCTTGTCAGGACGATTCCGACTGGATAGGATTTCAAGCGCTGATTCAAAGCATCTATCCCCATCACCCCTACGGACGTTCGGTGCTGGGTACTGAGCAAGAATTGATGCAGCAGTCACCAGAAGCAATGCGCTGTTTTCATCACGCCCACTATCAGCCGGAAAATATGACGGTGGTAATTGCTGGAGGTATATCCCAGAAACCAGCTTGGGAAATGGTAAATCATTCCTTTGCTGATTTTGCCGAACGCTCAAATTGTCCGCAGTTTGAGAAAGTGGCAAAGCCAGTAATAACAGGAATTCACCGTCAAGAACTGTGTTTACCACGCATAGAGCAAGCGCGATTGTTAATGGCATGGCTTGTACCAGGAGTAGAAGAAATCCGCACTGGCTATGGTTTAGATTTGTTGTCGGTGTTATTGGCAGAAGGGCGGACTTCGCGCTTAGTGCGTGATTTGCGAGAAGATTTGCAATTGGTACAGGGAATTGGCAGTAGTTTTTCTCTACAACGGGAATCAAGTTTATTTACAATTACTGCCTGGTTAGAACCAGAAAATCTAGAGGAAGTTGAGTCTTTAATTTGCGCTCATTTGGATGATTTGCAGACTAAAGGAATTAGTGAACAAGAACTTGCTCGCACACGCAGGTTGCTATGTAATGAGTATGCCTTTTCTACTGAAACACCAAATCAGCTTACAGGGCTTTATGGATATTACAATACCATCGCCCAAGCTGAATTAGCTGTGACATATCCCCAACAGATTCAGTCATTTGATGCCAAAGAACTGCAAAAACTAGCTAAACAGTATCTCTCGCCGGAGAATTACGCGGTTACTGTACTTAAACCGTGTTAGTCATTAGTTATTAGTCATTAGCAAAAGACAAATGACCAATGACCAATGACAAATGACAAATGACAAAGGACAAATAATAAATGACAACCTTGCTGCAAAAATCGCCTATGCATCGCACCGTATTGAACAATGGCATTGTCGTGCTGGTGGCAGAAAATCCAGCTGCGGACATTATTGCAGCGCGAATCTTTGTGCGTGCTGGTAGTTGTAATGAAAACCGGGAGCAAGCAGGGTTGGCGCATTTGTTATCGGCAGTGATGACAAAAGGATGCGATGGACTTTCTAGCTTTGAAATTGCAGAAATTGTCGAATCTGTAGGGGCGAGTTTAAGTGCCGATGCTGGCACTGATTATTTTTTGCTATCTTTCAAAACCGTAACATCCGATTTTGCGGAAATTTTAGCATTAGCAGGGCGGATTTTGCGATCGCCTACTTTTCCCGAAACTCAAGTGGAACTAGAACGGCGTCTAGCACTCCAAGATATTCGTTCCCAAAAAGAGCAACCGTTCAATGTCGCCTTTGAACAAATGCGGCAGGTAATGTACCAAAATCATCCCTACTCGATGTCAGTACTGGGAGATGAATCTACCATGAGCCGCTTAACTCGTGAGGATTTAGTAGAATATCACCAAACTTATTTCCGTCCAGATAATGTAGTAATTAGTATTGCTGGTAGAGTCACACCAACAGATGCAGTGGCATTGGTGGAAGAAGTTTTTGGTGATTGGCAACCTACAACCCAAGCACTGCCAATACTAAATTTACCTGAGATTAAGGTGGAACCGCAGGTAAGAGTAAAGCCAGTACAGACACAACAATCAATTGTGATGCTCGGTTATTTGGGAACAGCGGTGAGTTCAGTTGACTACGCCCCACTGAAGTTGCTGTGTACCTACTTGGGAAATGGGCTTTCTAGCCGCTTGTTTGTGGAATTGCGGGAAAAACGCGGTTTAGCTTATGAAGTATCCGCATTTTACTCCACAAGGCTATTTCCAGCCTCATTTGTAGTTTACATGGGTACAGCACCAGAGAATACCAGCATCGCCCTAGAAGGACTACGTACAGAAGTAGATTTATTGTCTACCACCGAAGTATCAGAAAGCGCACTCCAGGCTGCAAAAAACAAGATTTTGGGGCAATATGCCTTGGGTAAACAAACGAATGGGCAAATTGCTCAGATATACGGCTGGTATGAAATTTTGGGATTAGGAATTGATTTTGACACCAAATTTCAAGAATTGATTGCGGCGGTGAGTGCCCAGGATGCGATCGCCGCAGCTTGTAAGTATTTAAAAGAGCCTTACTTGTCTTTAGTTGGTCAAGAAGAAGCAATTAATGGGGCGATCGCATCATAGGCTGGCTCTAATTTCCTGCTTTTTGAGAAGGGTTAGAGAACAAGCCTATTGGATTATGTGCCGCACCTACGCCCGGCAAAGACATCATAAATGGAGCAGCTGTTTTTTAGACCAAGCGGCTGTACCATTAGCATGAGAATATTCTGGGAGTAAATTCCATGCAAAGCAGCCTGACAGCAAGTATTTTGAGTTACTTAAAATTACTAGAGCCAACTGTAAATCGCTGTAGAATGGAAAAACGGCAAAAGGGTTGGTGGTCAAAGAGGTCTAAATCTTTATCAGCCATCCAAATACTCTTGTTCTCCACTACACCTCTGCTCATTGCCTCAACAGCTGTAGTATCGATAGCAGCACCGCAAAAAATTGCCCAAGTAAACCCTGGAAATAGCATCAACCGCCCTACCCTCAAAGTTGGTAGCCAAGGTGAACGTGTGGCTGAACTTCAAGCAGCTCTAAAACTTTTGGGTTTTTACTCTGGTGCAGTAGATGGTACATATACTGAGAATACAGCCAGCGCTGTTTCCCGATTTAAGCAAGCGGCTGGCTTAAATCCAGATGGCATTGTTGATGCCAGCACTTGGCAACGACTTTTCCCAAGAGAACCAGTAGTATCATCAACAGTCCCTTCATCCCAGCCAAGATTTAACTCAGCTACAAATTTCCCTGTCCCAACCCAAGCTAGCAACCTCACTAATATTGCAAATCCTAACCCCAACCCCCCCAGGCAAGCTGTAACGCAAGTTCCGACTAGCCCTGAACCAAGACCTGTGACTCCAAGACAAGCTGCAAGACCAGCTGCAACTAGCCCTGAACCAAGACCTGCTACTCCAAGACCAGCTGCAACTAGCCCTAAACCAACACCTGCTACCCCAAGACAAGCTGTAAGACCAGCTGCAACTAGCCCTGAACCAAGACCTGCTACCCCAAGAAAAACTACAACTTCAAGCACACAAAAAACGCCGAATCGTACTACGTCAACTACGCGAACTCAGTCCAATACGACTACTAAGCGAACCCCTGGTATTCAATACACCTCAGAAGGATTGCCAATTTTGCGTATAGGATTACGTGGTTCTGAAGTTGTGAAGTTGCAACAACAACTAAAAAGGCTTGGTTTCTTGAAAGGCAATGCTGATGGAGACTTTGGCGTGACAACCGAGGCAGCTGTGAAAGCTGCACAAAAGCGCTATGGCTTAGAAGCTGACGGCGTAGTTGGTGGCTCTACCTGGGAGGTTCTTTTGCGGCGTTAACCGTATCCCTACTCTTCAAGCTTGGTGCAGGTAGCATCTCACTCATCCGTAACTAAAGATACGGGCAAGATGCCCATTGGACAAAACTGGATAATTTATTTTTTGGAAATCCCTAATTACAGAGGTTTCTCGGTTTAGAGAAACCTCTGTAGGGATTTTGCGCTTCACACCATTTTTTAGGAATTCACTGCGGTACATCCTGCAATACGATAAAGATACACTGATTAAAAGTATCTCTCTTGCCAACACTGAAAAATTACATTGCTTTTAGGCTGATAAAAGATGATGGCAACTTTAGGAGTCAAGCACAGCGACACCTGATAGTGTTATGGATCACAACTGGCAATAGTGAAATTAATTAAACTTACTGCTAATTCCTCTACACAAACTTATGCAACACTTTTTATTAACTTGGCTCGGTACTGCGGTGGCGTTATTTCTTACTGCTAATATCGTTCCGGGATTCCTGATCAAGAATTTTGTGACTGCCTTAGTCGCTGCCCTTATTATTGGTCTAGTTAATGCATTTATTAGACCAATTTTGCGGATTTTGACGTTTCCGATTACCTTACTCACCTTTGGTTTATTTACATTAGTGATCAACGCCTTAACTCTTTGGCTGGCAAGTGCCCTAACTCCTGGTACTGGTTTTGAGATTCAGGGCTTTTTACCTGCTTTATTAGGTTCAATTGTGCTAGCAATTGTTTCTAGCATAATTAACTATTTTTTGAGAGTTGTTACCTAGAAAATTAGTGAGATTCTGTAATACTAATATTTAAAGCTTGGGCAACAGCTAGTGTTACCGCTCCTGCTTGCCCTTGTAGCTGGAAAATTTGTTTAGGAACCAAGAACCTTACGGGTAATTGCTCAATACTTGTAAAAGGAAAAACAGTCAACGATGTGAGTTGAGCGGCTGCAAGAATAGCAGCTGCCTCTGCTACGCTAGGTGTACCTACTTTGTGGTTGGTAATTGTGGTAGGGTTGGGGACACAGACACAGCCAAGGATTTCCGCAGAAAAGGTTTTTAGGGGCAAATTGCGTAGATGGCAAAATTCTACTAAACCAATTTCCGAGGCTTTGGTGTCAATGGTAGCAATACCTGCGATCGCACTTGGAAAAAGTTGATTTTCTCGAAATGTTTGCTCAATTGCCTGATCAATCAACTGCCATGATGTTCCCCGTTTACAACCAATTCCTACCCATAAAACCTGTTGTATTTGCTGTATTTCTTTACTCAGTTCGCCAGAGGTTGACATGATTGGGTTTACTCCAACAGCCAACCAAATAAATCTCCTACTGTCAGCCTCAACTCACTAGCAAAATCTGCCACAGGAAGTAAAGCTGTCTGTACCATAAGCGATCGCCTCCAAATCCAGCAATTCTAATTAAAAAACCGCAAAGTACACAAAGAAAAAATCAGCTTAACTCTTACTCTGCGTACCTTAGCGTTACCTTCGCGTACCTTTGCGTTAGAAAAAATATTACATCCTCTCCAATACCTGAATTCCTAACAAAGATAGTCCCAACTTCAGAGTTCTAGCAGTCAAATCACATAAAATTAAGCGGGATGTCCGCTGTGGTTCCTCGGCTTCCAATACCTGAACTCCCTGATTGCGATCATAAAACTGATTAAACTTTTTACTCAGTTCATACAAATACTCACATAAGCGATTGGGCAGCAAGTCTTGTTCTACACTACTAATGATTTCATCCAGTTGAAGTAAATATTTTGCCAGAGCTAATTCTGTTTCATGCTGCAATAGGACGGCATTGTTTCCCAATTCCTCAAAGTTAATGTTACCCTTGCGGCTAATGCCCTGAATCCGCGCATAAGCATACAGCATATAAGGCGCAGTATTACCTTTGAAATCCAGCATTTTGTCGTAGCTAAAAATGTAGTTACTGGTGCGGTTTTGGCTTAAGTCTGCATACTTAACTGCACTGATGCCAACGACTCTAGCAACTTCATTAATGAATTCTTCAGTTTCTTGGCGTTCTTCTTCTTGTAATCTAGTGTTTAGGTCAGCATGGGCACGAGCGATCGCTTCATCTAATAAATCCCGTAACCGCACAGTATCCCCAGAACGAGTTTTGAATTTTTTACCATCTTCTCCTAACACCAACCCAAAGGGCACATGCACTAATTCCACATCATCAGGAATCCATCCAGCTTTACCTGCTACCTGAAAGAATTGAGCAAAGTGATTTCCCTGTCCCGCGTCTGTAACATAAATTATCCGCTTGGCTT
>JBGTMK010000697.1:0-14275 GCA_041743605.1 Nostoc sp. | reverse complement strand
CCGCCGCAGCATTCGCCAAAAGTCTCGACGAGCCGCGATGAATGATCAGTATATGCTTTCTGTGTTGGCGGCTGCTTTCCCTAACTCAACACTCTCATAGAATCCATTTGTCAATAGCCTTTGAGATGCGCTAACCCTGGTTCAATGATCTTGTTCGTTGTACTTTGGTGTGCCGATTTATAGATGGGCCTGGTTTTGTTGCAAATAAGATTATTGAATATGCAAAAGTTCATAAACTAAAGTACAGAAAATATAGCCAAGAACGTGATGATGGATACTATGCATATCATGTCTATGTTTCATTTCCTGCAAAGATTTATGATATAGACTGGAATGCAGAAGATATCAATATTGAAGCAGAGATACAGATAACAACTCAATTACAAGAAGTATTAAAGGAATTAACGCACAAATTTTATGAGAAACAACGCATTTCTCAGAATAAAGATACAAGTAAGTGGAAATGGGATTTTTCGTCCAGTCGTTTTAAAGTAGGTTACTTAAGCCATACTCTACATCTTTTAGAGTCAATTATTTTAGAATCAAGAGAGAAAGTGCTAGGGGGTTGTTTAATTGATGATGTAGAGGAGGATAACAATGGCTAAAAATTACATTATTGCCTACACACTTAATAATATTTTTCATATGATGGAAAATGGTAGCCTTACAGTTCCTGCTTTCCAACGTCCATACGTATGGAGTACAAAAGCGGTTAAAGAGCTTTTTGAGAGCATTAACAGTGGTTATCCCATTGGAATGTTAATAGCAGTCGAACATGATTCAGATCATTTCGAGAGTGTCTCTAGTGAATTAAGTTTGTTTCCAAAGGCTGACTTAAATAAGTTAGTCTCGTCGAAAATACTTTGGATATTAGATGGTTCTCAAAGACTAACTGCTCTCTATAATGTTTTTTTAGGAAATAATGAACGTTTTACACTTCTATACGATTTAGAGCAAAAAAAGTTTCTTTTTCCGCAAGAGGGGCAAGATAAAACTAAATTATTGAATATGTCATCACTCTTTAAAACTGAAGAGTTTATGCAGAGGCAAGCTAAGATTGCAAAATTTGATGATAATGAAGCATTATTAGATGAATTATATGCAGTACATAATAGGTTCAAAGATTATCAAGTTCCTATTCAAGTAGTTGCAGAAGTAAGCGATAAAGACATAGTTAATATTTTTGCTGCACTAAACACCTCTGGAATAACTCTCAGCAAAGATGAGATTAAACGAGCAATGAAGTATAAAAAGTCTAATTAAACCTTGGTAATATTGACGCAGAAATAGGTGATCACATTTAGTGATAAAACAAACTTTCAGCACTAGCTATTTGTCAAATTATTGCAATTAGTAGCTGAGGAGCGATCACAAACCTTGCTCACAGTCTGCTTATCTCTTGCAAATTTCGGTTGCAAGAGATAAGCAGACATGCTTTTTGAACAAGCTGCTGAAGTTGTATTGAATCAGTCCAAAATGATTAGTCCGAAGGCTTTTACATCTGCATTAGAGTGTTTAGCTAATGGCTAAACTTGATGGCACTTCATCCATCACCATTGCTACTATAAACGCCAGTTATCTAGCTTTAGTGAATAATCTAAATCCTCAATCCTTTGATAATGAGATAAATTACCCGTAACTAAAGTTATATCATGACTGATGGAAATTGCTGCAATCATACAATCAGGATAACCAATTCTTTTTCCGGTTGTCTCTAAATCAGCGTATATTTTCCCTGCTAGTACTGCTTCTGTCAAGTCAAAGGATAATATTTCCTGTGAAGCCAATATAGTTAAAAATTGCTGAAGACGTTTTTCTTGCTTACGTTTTTGCCAGCCTTCTACAATTTCCATAACTGTAATTGCAGAAATTGTATATTTATCAAACTGATTTAAGTAACTATTGGCTTTGACAATAATACGAGGATTTGCTCGTTTAATAATTTCTGAAAGAATATCCGTATCAAGTAGGGATTTTTCTACTTTATTCATCCAATCCAATATATCCTCTTTTTTCCATCGCCTCAGCAACAATTTCATCAACAATTTCTGGTACATCAGCATATAATCCCATTAAGGGATCGTTTTTCTCCTGAACTTCTGCTAAACGTTCAATTACGTGACTAATCAATTCTGATAAAGTTGATTGATTGACTATTGCCAGAGTTTTTGCTCGTTCAAAGGTGAGTCTGTCTAGTTCAAGTTCTATTTTTTCCATTATGATTTTAAATTCTATTTAGTAATTAATTTAAGTCTAATAGATTTTTTGGATATTTTCCATTTGATTATTCAACAAAATAGCTATCAATTAACGTTATTTGCTAAAATTTGATTAGGCTTTTGCTTTCGTATATCTTTGATGACTTTCGACCTTCCCGACTCTCTCATTCTTGACACAGCACTTTCAGTATCTGGATTAACTGACTATATCCGCTTGCTGTTAGAGCAAGATGAACAATTGCGGCAAGTTTGGGTAACTGGCGAAGTTTCCAGCGCTAACCACCATCGCAGTGGGTTATTTTTTACACTACAAGATACCGATCGCACCGCCGGAATTAAGTGTGTGGTATGGAATAGCCAATTGCCAAAACTCGCCCAAATGCCTGTTCCTGGTGAACAGATAATCATTTTGGGTAGTATTCGCGTGTATCCGCAACGGGGAGAATATCAGTTATCAGTTTGGCAAACTTTACCTGCTGGTGTTGGTTTACAGGCGTTGCGCTATCAACAACTAAAAAATCGTTTGCTGGCTGAGGGGTTGTTCGACGCCCAAAGAAAGCGATCGCTCCCCACCCACCCCCAAACGATCGCTGTCGTCACTTCACCAACGGCTGCTGCTTGGGGTGATATTCAAAAAACTCTCAAGCAAAGGTATGCAGGTTTACACGTTTTATTTTCTCCCGCCACAGTACAAGGTGAGCAAGCGCCGGAATCTATCGTCAAAGCAATTGAGCGAGTGGAAAGAGATGGCCGCGCCGAAGTGCTAATTTTATCGCGGGGTGGCGGCGCGGTGGAAGAGTTGGCTTGCTTTAATGATGAACGAGTGGTGCGATCGCTTGCGAGTTGTTCCATTCCTGTAATTACTGGTATCGGCCATCAACGAGATGAATCTTTAGCAGATTTAGTCGCAGATGTATGTGTGCATACACCCACTGCGGCAGCGGAAAGAGTTGTGCCAGCACTTTCAGAGTTGTATACTGAGCATCAGCAGCGAATTGTAGCTTTAAATGAGGCAGTGTATGACTTTAGGGAAACTGCTCTTAATAAACTGCAAGTATTACGAAACCGTTTGCGACGTTTGCGGTTAGATCGGCAAGTGCAGCAGGAAGTAGAAAAGTTAGCTTGGAAGCGTCAGCATTTAGTGCAAATTACGATGGGGCGATCGCAGCAAGCAACGCAGCATCTAGAATTATTGCGGCAAAAGTTGGCTAGTCTTGACCCGAAAGCCGTGTTACAGCGTGGTTATGCGGTGGTGAGAAGGGAAGATGGGGCGATCGCTCGTTCTGCGGAAAAGTTAGCTGTGGGAGAAGATTTAGTGATTCAGTTGGGGCAGGGTGAGGTTAAAGTGAAAGTTATGGAATTAACGAACCGCCAAAACGCCAAGGACGCCAAGAGTTGAATGGTTAAACGTAAGAGTGCTTCTAGTTCTGAGGAAAGTTGGAATTATGAGGCGAAGGTTGCTGAAATAGAGGGAATTATCACTCGCATTGAAGCGGGTGAGTTGGAATTGGAAGCTGTGTTTGACCAATTTGCAACTGCTGTTGAGTATTTGCGTCAGTGCGAAGGTTTTTTACAGCAGCGACAACAGCAGGTAGATTTGTTGATTGAAACCTTAAGCGATGCATAATAGCTGGATGAAGCAGTTTTGAAAAGAAATAGATTCTGCGCCACAGAAACCAGATGCTGAAAAACAATGTTCTGCTGCATCCGTGCCAAATCCTGAAAAGTGGTCGAGTGAGGCTATTGCTGCAAAAGCAAGTCTATACACCGCTTCCCGCTATTATGCAATACAGTTTTTCTTCTTGTCCCTCTCCTAGCATAGCTTTCAGCCTTGAGGATGATGTACTTCATAGCTGCTGGAAGCGCTGTAACTCAATACAGTTCAGATAAGATCAAAACCCTTGTAGAGACGGCGATTTATCGCGTCTTAAAAACCCACAATTTTGTACAATTAGCTCTTAACTGAACCGTATTGGTCTATAACTAGCTTTTAGATTGCCTCGTTCCCAGTCGGAGACTGGGAATGCTCGTTGTCGAGGTGGAGCCTCCCTTACTGGCGGCAGAGCCGCTTTCGAGTTGCATTTTCAGCCAGAGACTGAAAACGAGATTTGAAAAGGGTTTTAGCTTAAGTTGACACCAATGAGCAATGTTCCCTACCGCGTGATCTATTTACCTGAAAATAGCTGTAAGCGAAATAAGCTACTAACTACAATAAGTCAGACTGCTTAATTTAGGAGTATTTACTAAGTCAGTATTAACTATCCAACCATTACCGGATAACTCTCCAGGGAAACTTCTAGCAAGGTCGATTTCTACCCAAATGTAATTTTCAGATTTGTATGACTTAACTACATTACCTGCAAACAAGTTTACAAACACGATTGTGTTTGGATAAAGTGTTGTAATATAAGCTCCTTTTGTACTTGGTTGGCGACGTATAGTTTCAGATTGTACAATTTGCCGACATACACTGCCAATAGTAGGTTTACTCCACAGATTTTGAGCGTTGTTATTCGTCTGACAAAATTTCAGCACAGCAGTTTGAATAAACCCTGGAGTCGGAGATTTAATTCTGACAAATCTATCTCCACTAGACGGTATATATGCTAGAGCAATCTTTGTTTCTGCTGACAATATTCTAATAGCGTTGGATGATGTTGAAGGTTCTTTAAAAATTGGAGTATCTACTTTAGCTGCACGACAATTCGACTGTGAATAATTGGAGGGAGTCTGTGTGATTTGAGCAAATACAGGTACACTCAGAGCGAACGTAGCAATCTTTAAATAAAGTAAAAATATACAATAAATTCTGAAATCCCACGTTTTTTCCTCAATATCGAGCCATTGTATCCTTTAAAACTAACACCTGTGGCAAAATAAATACTCGAAATTCACCTTGATATGAAAGTAAGGAAAAATATTATCACTTGAATTTTAAGTACCGCATTTAAGATACATAAAAAACGGTAGAGCAATTAACAATCTACCGTTTTTTATGTATTTTTAATTTGAGAAAGGGTCGGATTTGGAGAGAATTTGTTATATGCACATATCCACAATACGTCCTCTATTTGCTTGTATGCTTTAGCCTAAGATTGGGTCTGAATCAATTTCCCAATGATGTTTGAGCAATTCTTGGTAAGTCGTTTCCCGAATTATCATCTGCTTATAGAGCATAAGCAAAAACTCTTGAGCTTGTTCACGAGACATCTGCTGCACTTGGTCAGCAAAGGTTCTAAGGCTAAATTCTTGTTCTAAAGATAATGTAATAGGTTGATTCATCGCAGATTCAATCGCCCAACTAGGCGAAAACTAAAAGGTCAATGTTGGCAATCTTGAGAAGAAGCGTTCATACCTAGCCGCCATTAGCAGTAATGCACTCATCTAGCTATTGGGCATTCCCCGACTTAGCCGTGTTACACCTCAATATGAACTTCTGTTAACAAGTATAACAAAATATTTACAAAGGTGAGATGAGGGCAGATTAATGCTTTAACAGATGCTCTCTCACTGATACCCCAGATATCCTGGTAGCGTTCGTCAGTCCGCCCCAGCCAAATGTTACAAAAAAAAGGCTGTGGGGTTGCAGATTTAGGTATTAGGAGAGAAAGAGTAAAAAACTGAAGTTTTTAAGTTGAGAGCTACGGTCAAAAAAATCTCTCACAGATTATCTGCGGCTGAGAGTAGTGGTCTATTGCATTAAATATGATGAGTTTGTAGTAAGCACTTCAGGGCTTAAAAATCCAGGACTAAAGTCCTGACTACGAACTTATTCATCCCTCATAACTAATGCGATAGACCAGTAGTAGTCTGTCAAATTCATTTTGGCGGTTAGAGAGACGCGATAAATCGCCGTCTCTATAGGGAATTTATCCGTCAATCAGTTCTTGACGGAGTAGTAGGTTCAACAGGGGATGTCTAATTTTGCATCTATCATTATGCGTAGAGATAATTCTAACAACCATGCAGATTGTAATAATTATGCAATCAACCAGCGCACAAACATTCTATGTGTAGAGATATTGCATACCAAGTCTTTGCTTGAGTTACTTGCTGAAACCCTTCTAAAATAAAAACTATTGTGAGTAATTTTATTACTAAACTTGTTTTTATTGTGGGAGGTTATGATGAGCCGTCCAATAATTCTTGGTATTGTCGGCGACAGCGCGGCTGGGAAAACAACACTAACGCGAGGAATCGCTCAGGTACTCGGCCCAGAAAATGTTACGCTCATTTGTACAGATGATTATCACCGTTACGATCGCCAACAACGTGCAGAAATTGGCATCACTGCCCTCCACCCGGACTGCAATTACTTAGATATTATGCAGCAACATCTGTCGCTGCTACGCACAGGACAACCAATTCTGAAGCCAGTTTACAGCCATAAAACCGGCACATTTGAGCCACCGCAGTATATCAAGCCCAATAAATTCGTGATTATTGAGGGATTACTCGGTTATTCTACTCGTGCTGCTCGTGACTCTTACGATGTGAAAGTTTACCTTGCACCCCCAGAAACACTACGCGCTAAGTGGAAAGTTAAGCGAGATACCCAAAAGCGCGGCTACACAGCTGAACAGGTATTAGCGGAACTAGAAAAGCGTGAACCAGACTCATCACAATTTATCCGTCCGCAGCGGCAATGGTCTGATATAGTCATTAGTTTTTATCCACCCACCGACGAAGATGATGAAACCAATGGCCATTTAAATGTCCGTCTGGTACTTCGCCCGACAATTCCCCACCCAGATTTTACTGAGATTGTCAACTCTGGCTATGGTAATTCTGACTCAGCAATCCGTCTAGGGCTAGACAGGGATATGAGTAAGCCTGTGGATGTCTTAGAAGTTGATGGTCATGCAACCTTAGAACAGGTAAATAAGCTAGAGCATATTATTTGTTCTGATATGCCCCATTTACGAAGTATTTGCGATCGCGAAAGTAATCCCGAACTGGGTAAAATTGCTGGTACAACTGGAGAAACACTCCAAAGTTATCCTCTGGCTCTGACTCAGTTGATCATTACCTACCACATGCTGAAAGCAACGCAAACTTATCAGTAATTAGCGAAGATGGAGGATTAAGGAGTTTGCGATCGCGTGCGGTGTTAGGTTGTTGAATTATGCGATGCCTACGGCGGTAAACTACGCACTATACTTGTGCTATTTAAACTCAGATGCTTAGGATTCCGACTTGACAGGGGCTTGCAGCAGTTCAATATCTTTAATCTGAAGAATGCCACTACTCTCAAATTGCACACTGATTTGAACTTTGGCAGCATCTGCTTCTTTTTTAAAATGGGCACGCGCTTCGTAAGGCTTAAAATCTATGGCTGGTAAAACTCCTGTAGACCATGAAGTTGTTGTCATTCCGCCCCATTGTCCTGGTCTACGCAAACCTAAACTCACTTTAATTGCTTTTTCTGTGTCTAGCGCTTTTGCGTTAAATTGACAAGCAAAAACACACTCTTGGACATCGGGTTCTGCAACTTCAAACAAAATGACATTTCGCAAAGGATCTGTACTAGTCAACAACTGCTGAGTATTATCGTCATAGGCTTCAATTTGCCAGCTTTCTCCGACAATTGCAATGCCTCCCCTTGTTATGGTGGAATCGGCAGGTGTGAATCGACGAATCAACACAAATGGCTCTGCGGGTTCGGGAATACCGAAGCGCTTTTGCAAATCATTACCGACTTCTTGAAGTTTAGAGTGAATAAAACCTTTGAGATTGTTGAATAAATCATCGAACATAGCGATCGCCCTAAATCATATTATTTTTAGTGTTCCCTTTGAAGGTTGCAAATGAGATTACCCATAGAAACTTACAAAATTAAAGATTTTCTCGAATAAAGATGATTTTGAGAGCAAACAAGGGATAAATAAAGATAGTTACATCTTTAGTGACTATTCTCTTAGTTTCCTATGACCTATTGCCTCAGAATTGCCGACTTACCTACAAATGAGCGTCCGCGTGAGCGATTAATGACGCATGGTGCCAAAATTTTAGCCACAGCAGAGTTAATCGCAATTCTTCTAGGCACCGGTCAAGGGCCAGGGAA
Organism: Nostoc sp.; assembly: GCA_041743605.1. Taxonomy (GTDB): domain Bacteria; phylum Cyanobacteriota; class Cyanobacteriia; order Cyanobacteriales; family Nostocaceae; genus Nostoc. Next base: position 5,992 of record JBGTMK010000697.1, on the reverse strand, counting down.
ACTATCTGCTGTGGGTTTGGGACAATATATCTTGAGCGAATTAGGCAAACACCAACGTGATCCTTTGGCAGTTCTGCGAGAAGTTAGCCCTGCTGAGTTGATGCAAATTTCTGGTGTTGGCCCAGCTAAGGCGACAAGTATTTTAGCAGCAATTGAATTGGGTAAACGCGCCTTTCAATCTCGTCCCAATGACGGCACATTAATTGATAGCCCACTTGCCGCGGCTGCTACCCTCAGTCAAGATTTGATGTGGCAGACACAAGAACGTTTTGCAGTGGTGCTATTAGATGTTAAGAATCGCTTGCTGGGTACGCAAGTAATTACCATTGGTACTGCAACGGAAACCTTAGCCTCTCCCCGTGATATTTTTCGAGAAGTTATTCGTCAAGGCGCAACGCGGGTAATAGTTGCCCACAACCATCCTTCTGGGAACCTTGAACCCAGCCAGGAAGATATAGAGTTGACGCGTCAGTTGTTAGCAGGGGCGTAGCTTTTGGGCATTCCGGTACTAGATCATCTGATTTTGGGCAATGGCAATCATCAAAGTTTGCGGGAACTAACAACCCTTTGGGATGAGCATCCGCAGGGGGATTAAAATAATTCGTAATTCGTAATTCGTAATTCGTAATTAAAGACTCGTGAGAATTGCAACCCGCAGATCCCGGACTTCTTTAAGAAGTCCGGGATGTTGTTTCTGAGCGTTTGATTTGGGATTGCTATGGTACAACTTATTTGCTTTCCTGCATATTTCTGACTAGTTTAGTCACTAGCTTTCTGGGAGTAAATCTTACAGATTCAGCAAGGAGCTTATTTTTAATTCCAGGAACCACAACAGTTTTGTTTTCTAATAGACCACGATAGCCGATTTGGGCTACTGTTTCCGCAGTCATAATTTTTTGACCGCTTACTAGCTTTGAGTCTTCCATTGCGGCTCTTTGTTGAAAACCAGATTCGGTAGGCCCTGGACAAAGCGCCGTTACAGAAACACCTGTATCTTCTAACTCATTAGCGATCGCTTCTGTGAACGATAATACATAAGCTTTACTAGCGTAGTATACTGCCATCAGCGGCCCTGGTTGAAAAGCAGCAGTCGAAGCCACGTTTAATATTTTTCCAGACCTCCGCTTAACCATACCCTTAAGGAATAATTTGGTTAAATGTGTGAGACATAAAACATTAACCTGTAGCATTTGCATTTCAGCATTCAGGTCAATTTCGTGAAATAATCCGTAGGTAGCAAACCCAGCATTGTTTACCAGCACGTCAACTCTGATAGATGCTTGTTCTAGCTCAGTGAAAATTTCTTCTGGGGCTGATGGATTTGATAAATCCTTGGAAATAACTGTAACAACAATGCCAAATTTATTTTTAAATTCATCAGCGATTTTATTCAGCTTGTCCACGCTTCTAGCTACCAACACCAGATTGTAACCATCTTGAGCAAATAACTTTGCAAATTCATAACCGATGCCGCCAGATGCACCAGTAATAAGAGCCGTTTGTTTGCGATTACTCTGCATATTTTTTTCTTTCTTAACAGCTTAAAAAATGAATTATTAGTTATTGGTTATTATTAACCTAACGCTCTTTAACCTTAATTATTCTCTCTTCACAATACTTAAAAAGCGCTAATTAATTTAAACTAATAACTGACTACACAACAACAAGCATTTTCCACACTACTCCTTACAGCGGATTTAAAATTAGTGAAGTACACAAGCTAAGTCTTAAAGCCAGATATTTTATTTCTGTTAGCGCAGCGGGGCGTAGCCCATTCTAACTCCTGAATTCTGAATTCTGAATTCTGCTGTAACAATCAAATTTATTGCCATCGTGAAATTTCCAAGCGGACTGCCGCATTTGTTCCTAAGACTCTTTGCCCACGTTCCGGTAGGGGAACGTATGCAACATATACATTTGAACTGGATTCTGAAGTGGGATTTAAGTTCGTTAATGGCTCTTTGTCAACGGAATTCCAACTGTATTTAGCCTTGTATGTACCATCTGTTGCGACAACATCAGTAATTAGATAGTCAGTCCACAAAGGCACTTGGTCGAGATGACTGTCACGTAACCAATTCGTCTCTTGTTTTGTGAAAGAATGTAGTGCTAAACGCAGGGCATATCTACACACATTATTATCACTAGCTGAGTTTTTTGGGATTAAAAAGGCTGTAAACAGAGGAACGGGTTTATCTGTTCTGGTTAACTCTTGTGTGATTGGGCAATAATGAGCGATCGCTTGCTCATATATAGGAGTAGGAAGGCCACGCAAAGCAACCCTAGTTTCTAGTTGATAAAAATTCTTGTCTCGTTCTTTTAACTCGACATTACTCAGAGACAGTTTCACCTGAATATCACCGAACAAAAAGCGTTGCAGATTTTGATAACCTTCTTCCGAGTTTAATATACCATAACGCCCACCATGAGCGCGATGAATATATGCACGATGAGATCCCGTGATGTAAGCTTTATCAATCTGAACTAAACCATCACTTTTCACCCCGACAGCTTTCCGTGCAAAACCAAAAGCCTCTTCATAATCATGTGCATTAGTGCCGATTAGAGAAAAAACGCGGCTTGGCGAAAATGCATTGTCTATACTTTGTAACTTTTCTAGTTGAAAGTTATTAGGTAACTTATCGGTTGGCTTAACATAAGGTGTTAAATACTGGTACATCCTTTGGGGACCAAAATCATCAGAATTATTCAATTGAAACCTGTCCCTGAGTTCTTCCAGCAAACCACTTCCGACTTCAAAATAAATGCCACCATGAGGTGTACCGTAGGTAAAGAATTTATCAATGTGATGGGCAGCTTGCTCACCTTTTTCTGGATAAATCTTTTGAATCAAGCTTCGACAAACAAGACCTCCCATTGAGTGGGCGACAAGGTAAATTTTGTCTGCACCTGTCGTTTGCTTGACATTTTTGATCAAGTCTCTTAAACCCTTCGCTATCTCCTCCATCTCCTGACGAACTACACTTGAGGAACCAAAACTAGGTGTAGTTACATCATAAAATCGGTAGATCCAAATAGTTTTATGAAGTTGATCAGACAATCTTTTAATCTGATTGCTCACATTCTGATTGTCAACAATCGGTTGATAACCATGATCGGTCATTAACCGCAGCAATGGACTCTCAAAAACAAACTTTTGGGGATTTTCTTTCTGATCTACTCGAATATGTGATGAACCACTATTGAATCCATAAAATGGATCATTAACTGCTTCTTCAATATCTTTTTGTGTCCCTGCATATCCACGAACAAATATTATTGGTAAATACTTCATATATATCCTCACTATTTATTGAAGAAGAATTCTGTTCGATAAATATTTTTGCTCGTTCCCATATTTAACATGGGAACGAGTGCAGCATCCAGACAATTTGTCTTAGAAAGTTTTCACAAACTCAATTAGGGCTTTCTTATCTTCATCTGGCAGATTTGAGCCAAAATAATGACCCTCATCTTCAACGAAGTCAGGAGATTTGTTAGCTCTTAAAAGCACACGTGCCAACTTATCTTTGATTCCACCGCCCGGTTTCAAGTCTTGGAAAAGACTGCTGAGATTAAGAGATGTAATTGCCTCTCTAATATTAATGCTTGCCAGCAAATTCACAGGCGTACCTTTAGGAATAGGAATCCTAAATCTGGGATTTGGATCTCCTGGAGGAAGCTCTAATTTAGTATCTTGAGATGTCCTGCTGATAATTCCTTCACGCTTTTCAGGCCACAGCAACTTTTCCATAGCATCCGTATAGGCTTCTACACGTCCTTTCACTGAAGGATCTTCGTTGTAAAGTCCTAGTGTGTTGTTGTGCAGAAATGGTGCTGTTGTCCAAATACTAACTAGCGAAGGTGTGCGGTAATATCCCAAACCGCCATCTGGTATTTTAAATTCGATGGGTTTTTTCTCATCGAAGGGGTTGTACAGCGTCAAATTACCTGGTGATGGTAGTTCTTTGTAGGTTTTAGATGAGAACTGATCCCAAATATGCCCCTTAGTGGCATTTGTCCCTAGCGATCGCGCCGCATTGGTACCAATTAGTGTAACTGGATAACGCTGGTCATCAGACAAGAAGTTGTGGTCAAGGAAATTACTACTGAGTACAGACTCTTCATACCATTTCTGAGCCTGTTCGGGGTCAATAGCAATTTCAGCAGGTGGCTTTTTGCTGGAATGGCAACCAGCACAAGTACTAGCAAAAACCAGTTTGCCACGTTTGAGAACTTCCTCGTCTTTCGTTAAGAACTCTTCACCACCCGGTGCATCTTTCAAGTGCATCGGCTTGATGGTTTTCAAGAATGCTTCGGCATCAGCCATGCGTGCTTCTGTCTGTCTCCAGCCTTCGCACTCTTTCCGCGCCTTTTCGATATCAAAAGGTTTTTGGGGAGTTCTGCCTAATAAAGGTTCATGAAGAGTCGTCCAGTAATCGCCGCACATCCCAATATTGACGTAGACGCGTAGTGAGGCATTTGCCACTCCTGTAGAGTCTGCACCATCCTTGAGAATACGATTGACATCCTTGATTGAACCATCGTTCATCACTTCTGGATATGTGGGGCGATCGCCTAAATTAAAAATGGCATTGATCGCATTCGGATTATTGATGTGATCGTTGCCAATCCGCGAAGTATCAGATGTACCTGGTCTTTGAGAGTCAAGTACTTGCTTAACAAAACTATTTTCCCTAACACTGGATGCAAATAATTTGCTTTCCTTGATGTACTGATTACCTAATGCTGCTACGAGATTTTCCCATTTCGGATGTTCCTTGTCTTTGGGTGGGTTGAGAGGATCTAACGCTACATGACAGATAGCGCAAGACTGCCCAATCACGTATGGAGGCTCAATTTGTGAAGTTTTGACATATTCAACAGGGTTCCATTTTGCCGAGTCGAAGTTGGGATTTTGGAACTTACGCAACCCAATAACGCCGGTTGAAAGTGGATCTTTGCATTTATCTAGCCACAAACCGTATTCATCTGGTGTTGTTGCTTTCTCACATCCAGGATCGTTAATAGCGCCATAGCGTTGGAATCGTTCATCATGCACACGCGAGTCAATCAGCTTTAGCAGATCAACACCACCATGTGTCCGCTTCGCTAAATCACGATAGTACTTAGCATTACCGCCAGTCCATAAGTACCAAGTACAACGGCCCCGTTTCTCGGCATCTGTCAAATTCTCCGTTCTGTAGTCTGGGAGATAACCGATACCTTCACAGTTATCAGGGTATTCAGATACACCCGTATCCGAATATTTAGTACTTATGGGCGCAAGTGTTTCACTATACTCATCAGCTAAAGCTGTAGGCGTTCCATAAAAGCCGCAGACTATAAACATAGTCACGAATAGCAGGAGCAGACAGCCCTTAAAAATTAGACTTGTCTTTTTCATAAAACTCTTTGTTTGTAAGACCTAAACCTTCTCCACAGCACCTCACATTTGCAGAGGTACACTAATACTTCATCACTAATTTCCCATTTTCCAGATTTAGTCTTGGGATATTTTGATGATTTTAAATGTACCTTACTGAGGTTAGTTATATATGAACTTACTACACAAGTTTGCAAAACGTCATCAATAAACTTTTATACATTTTTAACCCAAAAATTTAAAAATTTGTAAACTTACAGTGGTGTTCAATAACCAATTTGCTATGGTTATATCCGTTACATACGTATTTGGTTAAGTTTGTAACAAATTCTTAGAAGCTAATCTTAAGGTTGACTTAACCTTTTAAGAAAAATAAAGACAAAATTTTTCATTTTTCTTAAGATTTTGTTTGTTCATGTTGTCGGTTTACAAACTGCAAAAGACTTTATATAACTGTAAAAACCAATAAGGATAAAACCAATTCGCAATTCGCACTCTTGCTAACGCCCCGCTCCGCTAACGCAATTAAACTCAGACAGACACTCTGGGATGGGGTTTTTACCTACCTTGAGATACAAGGATTTTTTCTCGTGCGAACGCTACCGC
>JBGTMK010000696.1:0-11173 GCA_041743605.1 Nostoc sp. | reverse complement strand
TGCAGCAGTATCTCAAAATCATCTGCGTTGTTTCAAAACCGGAATACCCATCACCTATGAAGAATGTCTAACATTTAACGACCAAAAAACTTGGTGGTTAACCACACTCAGTCCATTAAAAGATCGGACGGACAAAGTTTATCGCATAGTTGTAACAACTATTAATATTAGCGATCGCAAACAAGCAGAATCAGCTGTAACAGAAAAATCTCAAGCACTCGGAACAGCCTTAGAAGATTTACAGCAAGCCCAATTACAAATTGTTCAGAGTGAGAAAATGTCCGCACTGGGTAATTTAGTTGCTGGGGTAGCCCATGAAATGAATAATCCTTTGGGATTTATTGCTGCGAGTCTTAAACAAGCTAAACCCACTATTGCTGATGTTGTGCAACACTTGAAACTTTATCAAAAAAGTTTACCTAATGCGGGTGATGAAATTATTTATCATGCGGAAGAAATCGACTTAGATTATACCTTAGAAGATTTACCCAAGGCAATTGATGCAATGGTAATGGCGTGCGATCGCCTGAAAAACATCAGCACTAGTTTAAGAACCTTCTCTCGTGCAGATAAAGATTACAAAGTGCCATTTAAAATCCACGAAGGTATTGACAGTACGATTTTAATTCTTAAACATCGTCTAAAAGCTAACGAACAACGTCCAACAATTGAAGTGATAACTGAGTATGGCAAGTTACCCCAAGTTGAATGTTTTCCTGGGCAATTAAATCAGGTATTTATGAACATTCTTGCTAATGCCATTGATGCCTTAGAAGAATCGAATACTGGGCGGAGCTTTTTAGAAATTCAAGAAAATCCTAACAAGATTATAATTCAAACCTCATTGAAAGATAATCTGGTGCAAATAACGATTACTGATAATGCTAATGGCATGACTGAATCAGTCAAACAAAAGATATTTGACCATTTATTTACTACAAAATCTGTCGGCAAAGGGACGGGGTTGGGGTTGGCGATCGCTCAACAAATTGTGGTGGAAAAACACGGGGGTTCGATACAGTGCAACTCCTCACTAGGAAAAGGTACAGAGTTTGTGATTACAATTCCAGTGCGGCAATGAAGACTGCTGAGTGCTGAGTTACGAGTGCTGAGTTAAAAGAAAGATCGCCCACAAGGGGCGGGGCTAAAACCCAACTACATACTGAGTACTTCTTAATTTACTCAACACTCAGCACTCAACACTCAGCACTCAACTCTCAGTATTGTAAATAGGAGGTGAATATGTGTACTGAAGCACCCAATAATGAAATATTGCTTTTACGTCAGCAAAACGCCCAATTGCTGCAACAACTAGAAGCATTGCAAGACCTTTGTGCAACTAAGCTATTAGCCAAACAGTATGAAATTTGGGAATTAGTTACTCATGAAGTTGCCCTATCAACGGGATCACAGAAGTTACGACTAATAGAATTACAGTCAAAATTGGAGAATTATTCTACCTTTGTGGAATCACCAGAGAAAATTAGCGAACGATATCACCAAGCGGCGGCAATTGCTTTAGCAGAGAGTGAAGCTAAGTATCGCCAGCTAGTAGAAAATATCAGCGACCTGATTTTTTCTATGTCAGTGCAAGGTCTTTTTACCTATGTCTCACCACAGTACAAAAACGTTTTAGGATGGGAACCTTCAGAACTACTTGGTCAACCTTTTGCTCCTCTGCTTCATCCTGACGATTTCCCCCTAGCCCAGAGAAAAATCCAAGAAATGGTGGAAACCAAGGGGCAGCGGATCACAATAGAATTTCGCCACCTACAAAAAGATGGAAGTTGGTGCTGGATGAGGTCAGTGGCTTCGCCAATTTTCGACTCAGACGGTGAAATTATTGGTCTTCATGGCGTTATCAGCGATATCAGTAGTCACAAACAAGCTGAAGAATTAATCAAAGCCTCGCAAGCAGAATTACTCGCTTTGTTCAACGCCATGCAGGATGTGATTCTTGTCTTAGATGCCGAAGGACGATACCTAAAAATCGCTCCTAGTGGTGCGCCCTTACTTTACCAACCTCCTGCGGAACTGGTAGGCAAAAGAATTCATGAGGTTTTACCCCCTGCACTTGCCGACTATTTTCTCAACTGTATTCAACAAGCACTCTTAACTAAAAAAACTGTAAAGGTAGAATATAGCTTGCCTATATGCGACCGAGAGGTTTGGTTTGAGGGAAGTATTGCCAGAATGACTGAAAACACCGTTGTTTGTGTCGCCAGAGATATTAATGAGCGCAAACAAATGGAAGACCAACTGCGACAACAGACAGAAAATTTAACACAAACTCTTCAAGAACTTAAACAAACTCAAGCACAAATGATTCAGGCAGAAAAAATGTCTAGCTTGGGTCAACTTGTTGCCGGAGTTGCCCACGAAATCAACAACCCTGTAAATTTTATTCACGCTAATCTCAGCCACCTTGAGGAATATACTCAAGACCTGCTGCGAATAATTCACCTATATCAGCAGCAACAGTCTGGTGATAAATCGGAAGTTCAGGCTTTGTGTGAGGAAATTGACCTAGAGTATATCCAAGAAGATGTACCAAGAATATTGAGTTCAATGAAAGTTGGCACTCAACGCATCCGTCAAATTGTTTTGTCACTACGAACTTTCTCACGCATCGATGAAGCCGAGTTTAAAGCAGTAGATATTCACGAAAGTATTGACAGTACCCTAATGGTATTGCAACATCGCTTGCAAGAAAAAACAAAAATTCCAGCTATTCAAGTCATTAAAGACTACGGCACATTACCTTTAGTAGAATGCTATGGCGGACAACTCAATCAGGTGTTCATAAATATATTGACGAATTCCATTTATGCTTTAGAAGAAGGCAGGAGGCAGGATAGCGTAGCGGTAGCGAGTCTGCGAGCGTCGGCAGGAGGGGATTCAACCCTAGATGAGCGGGAGACAATTGAAAATGGACAATTGAGAATGGACAATTTAACATCTGGGTCGTTAACTCCCACGATCGCCATTCGTACCTCAGTGATAGATTCAGGTTGGGTCAAAATTGCGATCGCTGACAACGGAATAGGTATGTCAGAACAGATTCAAAAACAAGTTTTCAATCCTTTTTTCACCACCAAGGCTGTAGGTAAGGGAACAGGTATGGGAATGTTTATCAGTTATCAAATCATTACAGAAACACATGGTGGCAAACTGGAGTGTCAGTCAACACCAGCCGAAGGGACGGAGTTTATAATTACAATTCCGATTCAGCATTAAAATAATTCGTAATTCGTAATTCGTAATTCGTAATTCGTAATGACGCTCTCTACTTTCGCGTAGGGTGTCGAAGACAGACGCTAAAAGCATAGCTAGCTTGCTTAAGAGTAAGAGTACGCAGACTCGCTACCGCTGCGCTAATGTAATTTGTATTAATTTATGGAGCCAGTGACTTGATTGTTGGGGTCAATCTAAAATTGTTTGACTATTGATTAATAGCTAAACAATCAGTTTCTGCCCACCAGGCATAAATAGGTGTGTCGTGGTCTGGTAAAGCCCCAAAAGTGTTAGGTTGCAATACATTGACCCTAACGCCATTTGTTAATTCCACAACATAATTAATATATGTGCCTAAATACATAATATTAATCAGCCGTCCTTCAAAACAGTTAGCCGGCAAATTGGGTGGATAAAGTGAAAGTTGTATTTTTTCTGGGCGCACACTTACCACTACCGCTTGTGATAATTCAGATGGTGTATCTTCAATGCGGCTAATGAGAATTGAGAGTCCTGTTTTTGTCGAAATTTGCACACTAGAGGAGTCTACCCCGACGATTTCACCGCTGAATAAATTAGTATCGCCAATAAAATCAGCAACAAAAGATGTCTGAGGACGTTCGTAAATTTGGCTGGGAGTACCAACTTGTTCAATTTTGCCTTGATTCATCACGGCAATGCGATCGCTCAAAGACAATGCTTCTTCCTGGTCATGCGTTACCATCACAAAGGTCAATCCCAATTCTTTGTGTAAATTTGATAACTCAATCTGCATTTCTTTACGTAGTTTTAAATCTAACGCCCCTAAAGGTTCATCGAGTAATACGACGGTGGGACGGTTGACTAAGGCTCTAGCTAAGGCGACTCGCTGCTGTTGACCACCAGAAAGTTGATTAGGAAAGCGCGATCGCAAACTTTCCATTTTCACGAGTTTTAAAGCTTCTTGAACTCTAGTTTCAATTTCTGATTTGCGTAATTTTTTTAACCGCAGTCCAAAGGCGATATTATCCCAGACATTCAGATGGTTAAATAGGGCGTAACTTTGAAATACAGTATTGACGGGTCGGCGGTAAGGCGGCACATTAGTCATGGATTGACCTTGAATCAACACCTTGCCAGCATCAGCGATTTCAAACCCAGCAATTAAGCGCAGTGTTGTTGTTTTGCCACAACCAGAGGGGCCTAAAATACTAAAGAATTCTCCTTGCCTGACATCCAAATCTATTCCGTGTACTGCCGGTTCTTGGTTAAAAAACTTGAACACATTACGCAGTTCAACATCAAGTGGCTGAAAACTTGTTATCCCCCTCTGGTTCTGCATGACAGTTTGAGCCATAATCCTTAGTAGAATGCTGTGATTTTATGGAATTTTGTCAATTTATGTAGTCTTTTGGGCAGACTAGATTTGACACTTTGGTTTATTGTATCCGCCAAAAACAATTGTTCAAGAATATACTGCCCCCGATTAGTTTACAGATACTCTTAATTTTAAAATCCTCTTTGTCCTATGACTTTATTCAACCCATCTCCACTTGGCGGACAAAAAAACACACGTACAGTCGGACGGAGTTTCCAACCGATATTTTTAATCTTATTTACGCTGTTGATGATGACTGGTATCAGTGTTCGTCTAGCATACTTGCAAATTACTGAAGGAGCAAACCACCGAAAACGAGCCGAGGCAAATCGAATTCGGATGATCCCCAAACAACCAGAACGAGGCAACATCTTTGACCGCAATGGCAAACTTTTAGCCAGTACTCGCTATCCTCGCTCTGTGTACTTATGGCCGATGGCACATACCAAGCCAGCCTGGTCTGTTGTGGGGGCACGTCTATCTCAAATTCTCGATGTTTCCGAAGAAGAGATGGAAAAGAAACTACAAGAAGCAGGTGCTAACTCTTCTTCACTGATTCGGGTCGCTCGTGACTTGGATGAAGCGCAAATCACAGCATTGAAGGAGTATCAAGCCGAACTTCAAGGTGTAGAAATTTCTACAGAAGCGGTTCGCTATTACCCCCACGGTAAGCAATTAGCACATATTTTAGGCTACACGCGAGAACTGACCCCCGATCAATTAAAAGAAAAGAAGCAAGAAGGCTACAGATTGGGTGATGTAATTGGTCAAATGGGAGCTGAAAAAGCTTATGAAAAAAGTCTGCGGGGCGAATGGGGTGGTCAACAGGTAGAAGTGGATGGTGCAGGTCGGCCACTCCGGGTTTTAGGGGAGAAACAGGCAAAAGCTGGTAACGATTTGCACTTGACCATAGATTTAGATATGCAAAAGACCGCAGAAAAAGCTTTAGGCAATCGTGACGGTGCGATCGTGGCACTTGACCCAAAAAATGGTGCCGTTTTAGCAATGGTCTCTCACCCCACCTTTGATCCAAATATTTTCTCGAAGCAGAAGCTCACCCAAAAAGATTGGGAAATTGTCCAAGGTGCCGATCATCCTTTGGTGAATCGCGCCCTCAGTGCTTTTCCCCCCGCTAGCACCTTCAAAATTGTCACCACCACAGCCGGTCTAGAATCAGGTAAATTTTCTCCTAACACAGTCCTGCAAACCTACGGCTCCTTAACTTTTGGCGGTACCCGATTTGGTGAATGGAATCACGCCGGATTCGGGCCATTGGGTTTTGTCGGTGCAATGCAGTGGAGTAGTGATACCTTCTTCTATCAAATTGGTCGCGGAGTCGGCGGCCCAACTTTAATTGAATGGACTCGCAAGTATGGATTTGGTAAAAGAACTGGCTTTGAGTTTGTCAATGAAGAGGCAAAAGGTTTAGTACCAGATGAGGCATGGAAGCAGAAAGCTTGGAAGATACCTTGGACTGTAGGCGATAGCATTAATATGTCAATTGGTCAAGGTGCTTTGCAAACTACACCTTTACAAGTCGCCGTTATGTTTGCCGTGCCTGCTAATGGTGGCTACCTAGTCCAGCCGCATTTGCTGAAAGACAACGAAGAAGCAAAAAGCTGGCGAGAATCTTTAAATATGAAGCCGACAACTATAAGTGTTCTCCGTCAGGGACTACGGAAAGTAGTATCTGAAGGTACTGGTAAAGTTTTGCAGCAGCCAACAATTCCCCCAGTCGCTGGTAAGAGTGGTACTGCCGAAGCCTGGAGGGGTCGTGTTAAGCAAAATCATGCTTGGTTTGGAGCCTATGCACCAGCTGAACAGCCAGAAGTTCTGATTGTGGCATTTACTGAACATTCCGGTGGCGGCGGCGGTAGCATTGCTGCGCCGATGATTTTAAAAATTATGGAAGAATATTTTCAGCGCAAGTATCCAGGTAGGTATCAGAAACCAGTGCCTGAGAACAGCCGATAAAATTTCGTAATTCGTAATTCGTAATTAAGGGTATAGAGCAATACAGTTCAGATAAGACCAAAACACTTGTAGAGACGGCGATTTATCGCGTCTCGAAAACCCAAAATTTTTGCTAGTAGCCCTTAAGTCAACCGTATTGGAGTATAGAAGAAATCAATTTATTGATGAAAAAAATAAATTTGATTCTTGATTCAGAGCGATCGCATTTATGTGTGGGGTAATAATTACGAATTACGAATTATTTGGACTCCTGTCTCCTATGGTAATGTCTGAATGGGTTTCAAATTTCTGGCTTTGTAGAACGTTTCTAAACTATTGCGATCGCCTACAAAACGCCAGTGCCAAGGCTCATAACTCACACCCTGAGCATTATCTTTCGGAAATGACATTTCAAAGCTGAAACGCGCTGCATTTGCTTGCAGCCACCGATAAGCCTTAGTATTTTCAAAGTTGGTTTGGAGATTAGTTGCTGGTACTGCTCCGTCTCCAATATCCACAGCATAACCTGTGTGATGTTCGCTATGACCAGGAGGAGCGCTGAGGGCAGCTCGTTCTATTGGCGTTTGATTTCGCTGGGCACCGATACTAAAAAACAACGGCTCCTGGTCTTTAACTGAGCGAAAGCCAGAAATTGGTACTAAAATCACACCTGCACTCCGCGCTGCTGCTACCATCTCCTCAAACTTTTGGGCAGCAGTTTTTCGCATTCTAATGCCCCTATTTGCGGAGATGGTTACTAGTTCTGATTCAGGGGCTTCTGGGTATGCCAGATGTCCTAACAGAGTATTGACATTATCCGATTCTGTAGTTGGTGTAGGTGTAGAACTCGTGGGCGAGGGTTGAGAATCGGCAATTTTTTTGGGTGAAGTAACGAAAAACAAAAAACCGCTAATTAAAGCCAGCAAGACAAATCCCGCAACTCCCCCAATCAGGATAATTCGGGGTTGCAACCAAATTTTAGGTGTTGCAACAGGGGTATCGCGGACAGCCACTGGAATATCATCACCAAGGTCATTCGATGAGTTTTGCGGTCTTTCAGAAAACCCTGCCTTATTCAAGGGTAAACTCCTGTTTTTGTGGGACAGCCATAACAGATTTTGCACTGGACAAAAGTAGACGTAACAGGTAGCATTTTACATCTGTGGTTTTTAGGCGCAATCTTGACAAACCTTTTAGAACTATACGTCAAGCTAGGAGGATTAGTCCTGGTAGGTTTCATTCTGGGACGCAAAGTACCTGTGACAGTTCCTACACGTTTGGGACAGTATCTTTTTTGGGTGGGAGTACCCATAAGCATAGTATCGTTTTTGCGTCAATCCAGCTTGTCAGGGCAAATTTGGATTGCACCTGCGATCGCTTACTTAGCCATTTTACTCGGAGCATTTTTAGCTTGGTTAGGGATTAAAGCACAAGCCTATTTTAGAAAGACTGTCCCCCAACAATCCACTCAGGCTAGCTTGATCCTAGCGGCAACGCTGGGTAATACAGGTTATCTTGGCTTTCCCATCACCTTAGCAATACTAGGCAAAGAATACTTTGCTTGGGCGTTATTTTACGATTTGTTAGGTTCATTCCCCGGAACTTATGGCTTGGGTGTTCTACTAGCATCCCGTTTTGGCGGCGATGTCCAAAATCATTGGCAGACTGCTAGGGCGATCTTAATTAATCCTGCCCTATGGAGTTTCGGATTTGGCTTGCTGGTTCAAAAAGCGACAATTCCCACGGTAGTAGAATTCTGCTTGGAAAAATTGGCTTGGAGTAGTGTAGCTTTATCTCTGGTGTTAATCGGAATGCGACTAGGGCTGCTCAAATCTTGGCGTAGCCTACCACAAGCCGGGATGAGTTTGGGAATCAAAATGCTGCTAGTTCCGTTGATATTGGGCAGCATATTACCACTGTTTGGATTAACTGGTTCCACAGCAAAGGTAATTCTCTTACAAATGGCCATGCCTCCAGCTTTCGGTACACTGGTAATTGCTGAGACATTCAATCTCGATCGCGATTTGGCGGTTACGGCGTTAGCTGCTGGGGCTATAGTATTGCTGGTTACTCTCCCAGTTTGGATGTGGCTGTTTTAATTTGGATTTATACACTGTGATGCGATCGCTTAAAACCCCAGGAAAAAGGCATCTTATTAACCTCAGTGTTTGATGGTAGCACAACCAGGCGCATCGAGGAGAGCGATCGCTGTCACTACCACCTAAGAAAGCTTCAGCCGCAGTTAGTTGCAACTTGTATACAGATGTTAAAAGAAATGGTTGATATTATTAATGCACCATAATGCAGCAATTTAGGACATAAATTATGAACTCAATCAAGGGCAAAGATAAATCTATGGCAACAAGTTAACAATTCAAAATTCAAAATTCAAAATTAAAGACATTTCAGACGGGGATTTAAACCCCGACTGAAATGGGTGCTACATATAACCGATGTAGGGGTCTTAAACCCTTTAATTTACGATAAAATTTAAAAATTAATTTTATGCTCAATCCACAAAAGCTACCATTTCTAGAGTCTATTGGTTGGCAGCTAAAAAATGTATATCAAATGAGTGAAAAAGAAATTCTTCAATTGTATCAACGCAATTGGCATCATCAAACTACGTTCAACAATTTGAAACAAGAAGAAAAGGATTTTATACATTATTTAGCAAAAAAATATAACTCTTGGATATTACCTGATTTTGAAATGTTTCATCTCGCCCATCACAAGAATATACTTAAAATCCTTAATGCTTTCAATCCAGAAGTTTTTAAAAAAGCTTCTGCATACTTTGGCGGTGGTACACTCTTGGCGTTAGAGTATGATGAATACAGGCTTAGTAAAGATATTGATTTTCTCTTCCCTTATGGAACTGAAAATTACAGGTATTTAAGAAATCTGATTTACGACGAAGGAATTGTAGCATTATTTCAAAGTACAACAGATATCGAATTGGGTGATACTACAATCAATCAATATGGTATTCGTTTCCCTGTTGTAGCCAATGAAATAACTATTAAAGTAGAAATTGTAGCCAATGGAATTTTTACTTTAGACCCTCCTGTTTATCCCAATTGGACAAAAATACCTTGCCTGAGTATAAGCGATAGATTCACATCAAAACTAATGGCTAATGCTGACCGATGGAACGATTCAAGTACACAATCTAGAGATTTGATTGACTTAGCAATATTGCGTGTAAATAACGAAATACCCGCACGTGCAATCGCTAAAGCTGAAGAAAGCTACGAAGTAAAAAAGCCATTAGTTAAAGCCATCACTAATTTTACTGAAAAAGAAAGATATAGAGATAAATGTTTTCATGAGTTAAACATACCTGAAGAAAAATTTCCAATAATAATGGATGGAATAAATTTGCTTCTTGTTGACTTTGAATCTATGAATTAAAGGAATTTAAATGGAAATTAAACTTGATGGTAAAACAATTCTTACTGAATATGATTTTCATTGTCAGATTGCTCAATTACTTGATTTTGGAGAATACTAGTTAAACTTCTACTGGATGTTGCCCATAATATGGTAAAGCCTCTGACCAATTAGGAAATTTGCCCTCTTGCCAATCAAGATTAGCTAGTTCCAAAATACTTGTCACCGTCGTTGCTAACCCAGATTGAGCTTGAATCAACTGATAATTAGTATTCCAATTCGCTAAAGTTTCCTGCCATGCTTCTGGTGTAAATACTCTATCTGGTAAACACACTTTTAGTTTAGAAATATCTGGCTCAAACTGATAAATAGCAGCAAAAATTTGACCTCGTTGTGCTGGCATTTCCACAGCAATAGTTTTTGGATTTTGACTTTTGTCTGCTTCTGACCAAGCTACCGCAGCCAAAGTTGAAATCGCAAATACAGGAATATCTAACTGTTGCCCTAAAGTCCGAGCCGTGACAACACCAATCCGAGTTCCTGTAAAACCGCCGGGGCCTTTTGCAACTGCGATAAATGACAAATCTGCCCAAGTTTGCGGTTTGATAAATTCAATTAAATATTGATGCACTAAACTAGATAAATCACGCCCCAAATTCCAAATTTGAGAGCGAGTATCGCCAGCAAAATTACTAATTGCTAGCCCTAATTCAGGAGTAGTGGTGTGCAGTGATAAAGCGTATTTTGTGGTTGTAATGCGTTTTAGTTCTGTGGTCAAAGTTAATTAAAATATCTATTTTTATAGAGTTAACATGATTTATTTAAGCATATAGCATA
Organism: Nostoc sp.; assembly: GCA_041743605.1. Lineage (GTDB taxonomy): Bacteria > Cyanobacteriota > Cyanobacteriia > Cyanobacteriales > Nostocaceae > Nostoc. Next base: position 399 of record JBGTMK010000696.1, on the reverse strand, counting down.
GCGGTTTTAACTGAATAGACTACACTTTTTTCTTCTGCTTTGAACAGAAGTCTTAGGGCAAACGTTTTGCTGTTTCAATAAAATCAGAACGCGATCGCAAATGTTCGCTTGCTGTTGACTTTCTCTGTGCGATCGCTTTCCTGACATCTCCTCTCCATACCATGAATTAGCGATCGTTGATGGACAAAATATGTATTTGAAGCACATCTGATGTAAGGGCACAGCAATGCTGTGCCCCTACCGCGTGGTCTATTTACCTGCAAATAGCTGTAAGATACACCAATCATTTTCTATCAAGTCGGCACTAACTCACCAGGACGTAATTTTGACCACTTACCTGTTTCCCGTTTAAAGCTGAGACAACCAACAACATCCCATTCCATTTCAATCACATCATCG
>JBGTMK010000695.1:0-3843 GCA_041743605.1 Nostoc sp. | reverse complement strand
GAAGCCGTTCCTCCGCTTTTAGAAGCAAAGTGATTGTTTATCAGGGTGACGGGAATATTGTTGAAACTAAATTCACCCACTAAAGGTTTGCGACTGTCTAAAAAAGCTGGATCGTCTGCAAAGCGTTCAAGCTTCTGTAGCTTAACTCGTTGAGGATTGAACAAAAAACCTACCCGGATATTGCCACCTGGTTGGCCTCCATCTAGTCCGTTCTGAGGAGGAATTTCTTGATATTTATATGCTGGGCCTCCTACAGATTGAATAGAACTGATCAAAGTCTCAGCAGTTAGATCAGCATCAACCACTGAACTCAACTCGGCTCCATCATTGTCTTGTACTTCTTGCAAAGCAATAATATCTGGTGCTTCCAGATTAGTAACAATTTGGTTTGCCAAAGCTGTAAACTTACCACTTTTAACATCATCATCGACGTTTCTAGTGGAATTGCGATCAACCTTAGAAACATCTTCCTTTTTAGGATCAAGGTTTTCGACATTGAAGGTAGCAACCGTCAGTTGCGTAGGACTTCCTACCAAAGATGTCACTTCTACACCATGAGCGATTCCTGAAGGAAGGCAGAATGCAAGAAAAACAATCAGGCATAGTGTCTGCAAGACTTTTTGGATAGAACTCATGAACATTATCCTTAATTGCAAATAGAGACTGAATTCAGTTGCAGCGCCATCCCAAGATATGAGAAACAAAGAAATTGAAGTTTTTCTAAAGCCATTTGGCTATGAAAAACAATTTATCTGTCTCAACTCAAATCAAGCATTGAGTGCAAGTTTTTTTGGATTAAGAGGTGTACTTAGTTCGACTTTACCAAACAGAATTCAGGAGTCATAAGTCAGAATTCAGTTGGGTACTCTGCTATGACTGGCGGATACTTCCTAGAAAATGGATAAAGTCGAGCTATGATTTCAAAGAAGAGTCATAGCAATGATACAGCAGTTATTTGATATTTATCAACTTGTTATTAAGTTACTCTTTTATACTAAATTGCGACGGAAGCATCCCAATCTTTTGCAAAGAGGATGAAAAGTGAAGGTGGGAAGGGAGCGGACAAAAATAAACCTCATGCTTAACCATTAGTTATATTTTCCTTAACATTTTTGGGTACTATTGCAAGCACCCAAAAAACCCTTAGATTCCCGTATTAACTTTTTAATAAAATTGAGTATTTATTAGTAAGCTCAGTAAAAATTTTCACTTTAAGAGCCTCTGAAAATCTGGGTTTTAGGATTGTTACAAAATGTGTAGCTAATATACGGACTTAATAAAGACTTTAATGTATAGATTTTTCGGAAATGACTGCTTCACAAAGCTATAAAATTTTATGAAACAAAATGTAACTAACTTATCATAAAAAGCTAATGAATTTATTAATTAGTTCTTATATATTTTAAATATCAGCAAGGAATCAAACATCAAATATAAAGAATACAAAAATATCAGCTTTATCAGAATTTAGCAACTTGAATAAGATATGCACTAGTCAGATTAGTATGGCATTTCAGGAATTATTTCAGAGTGCCATAGTTAATCAAATTAATGTTAATTAGGGATAAAAATATGCTAGAAGTGAATTACTTGTTTAACCAAGTCGAACCCCGTTCATATCTAAAGATTGCCCAACCAGACAACAAAAAAATTGAGGTGCTAGCAGACACCTGGAGTCATTACCTTAAAACTTTACATGAAGCGATCGCTGAGTCAAATACAGCTAGACAGTTGGCTCAAAGAGATTACGAGAAAGCTGAAACTCTTGCGATCGCCTGGGAAAAACAAATGCAAATTGCTTTGAGCAACTTCAGCGAAGCTCAGGTTTGTCAGGCACTAGCGCATAAACAACTTTATACTGCAAGGGCACGACAACTAAAAACTTTAGTCGAACGTCATATTATCCATATCAGCACCCTGAAAACCCAACTGGCATATTGGGAAAATCAACCTTATTCCCAAGTCTCCTAAAAAGTATTTTGCTCATCAACCGTGCCACTATAGAAATATAGAGCTGCAAATTGAGCAATAGGAAGACTAAAGAACGCTGTGCAGATAACATTCTTAGGGACGAGTTCCGGTGTACCTACGCGATCGCGCAATGTTTCCAGCGTCGCCCTGAGATTACCTCAAAGGGCAGAACTGTGGTTATTCGATTGTGGCGAAGGCACCCAGCATCAAATTATGCGGAGCGAACTGAAAATCAGTCAACTCTCGCGGATTTTTATCACCCACATGCACGGCGACCACATCTTTGGCTTGATGGGACTTCTTGCTACTTGCGGCTTGGCTGGTAATGTAGAACGAATCGATATCTATGGCCCACCCGGATTAAATGATTACATTCACTCCGCCTCACGTTACTCCCACACCCACTTTTCTTACCCGATTAAAGTTCACGCCATTCGTCCAGGGGTAATTTATGAAGACGAAGATTTCACCGTTAGCTGCGGTAATTTGCATCACCGCATTCCAGCTTTTGGCTACCGCGTAGCCGAAAAAGACCGATCAGGACGCTTTGACGTGGAAAAAGCCAAAGCGTTGCAAATTCCTGCTGGTCGAATTTATGGTCAACTCAAGCGCGGTGAAACAGTTACCCTTGACGACGGACGGGTGATTGATGGCACCCAATTATGCGGCCCTACAGAAATCGGTCGAAAGATTGCCTATTGTACAGACACAATTTATTGTGATGGGGCAGTGGAATTAGCTCAGGATGTAGATGTATTAATTCACGAAGCAACCTTTGCCCATCAAGATGCAGATATGGCTTTTCAGCGATTGCATTCCACAACCACAATGGCAGCGCAAACAGCTTTAGCCGCTGGGGCACATCGGCTGATTATGAGTCATTTTAGTCCCCGCTATGCTCCCGGAAATACCTTAGAGTTAAAGGATCTCCTCAAGGAAGCCCGTGCTATTTTTCCCCGTACTGACATGGCTTACGATTTTATGATTCATGAAGTACCCAGGCGACGGGAAGTAGAGTTAACCAAGGTAGGCGTCTAAATTTTGGATTTTAGATTTTAGATTTTAGATTTCCTATTGAACTTTTCTAATCTAAAATCTAAAATTAACCAGTCTCTATCTTGGTATTGAGTTAATGTCCAGCAAATAGACAGCAGTTTAGATCAGTAAGTAAACTAGTTAACCAATAATTTACGGTTTACTAAGTGTATCAATAATATATAAACACTATGGGTTAAATATTTTTCTCAATGTGTTTATTAGATTACAAGTTATCAAAAGAACTTTAATATTATAGTCATGTTGTGAATTAGAAAATCTTTTACTTAAATAATTAGGAAAAATAATCAATTTTTCATCAAGATTTTTCTTCATTAAGTAAAATATTTATTCAAAATTTATTCTTCCAACACTGATTAAGAATTTATATGCATGAATTGATGAACATGAAAGCGATAGTTGGCACAATATTATGCCAACTATCGCTTGTCATGGTTGGAAGAATCCTTAAGTATTTTGTCGCGGCTATTAGGTGTAAAAAAACATTTTACATTTCTCATAAATCTTCCAAATAAATATAGTGTTTCGATATTAGAGGAGTTTGATAGTGGCTAAAACTAGTCTGAATCAAGAGCAACAAATTACTACTTCATCACAAGGTGCAGTTGACATCAGACAAATATCTACTATTTTGCTTCGCCGGCGCTTTCTCATCTTGGGGGTTTCCTGTGTAGTTATGACAGCTGCTAGCCTCTTGGCTGTCATTGCCAAACCTACTTACCAAAGTAATATGCAGATATTGGTGAGTTCCAATTTATCTGAAGAGGCACAGTCAAATAATATCCCAGTAGGAGTAGAGACTCAGGTTACTGATTC
>JBGTMK010000694.1:0-8976 GCA_041743605.1 Nostoc sp. | reverse complement strand
ATTATATTATCAGTATTTGGGCAAGTTTAACTTTGTTTATAAACCATTTCCATCCTCAACTTTTCAACCTCCAATCCCAATTTATCATTCTCCATCCTTAACTTTGCATTCTCCTCCCTAATCAACTCAACTTCATTTCTCTTACTCAAAGCCTGATTCATCGCTAATTTCCGCATATCCAACGAAAACCAACGCTGATAAGTTTCGGTATGCACTTGCACACTATGCCCCAAATTATCCGCCGCCGCTTTAATTGGTATACCTAAAATATGCGCCCGAATTGCCCAAGCGTGGCGTAAATCATAAGGTTTAAAATCTAATCCTATCTTGCGGAACCACCAACTAACTCGCTGTGTTAACGCCGTTATCTCAGCATGATTAGTGTTATCTTTTTTAGCGATCGCACTCCTTAACATCTCTAAATAATTAGAATTTCTCAAATCAAAATCCTCAATCCATTGTCTATGTAGTGGTAATGCTTCTCTCTCACCAGTCTTACAATCTTTATCAACTTTCCATGTCAAATCTGTATTTTCTTGACTCAACCACCAATCAATATCAGGATTAATAAAAAGTTCCCTTGGACGTAAACCAAAAACTGCTAACATTCCATACGTCCAACGCCAAAGCTGCCAACTATCTTGAACGTTTTGATTAACTTGATTACCTCGGTTATTTTGATAATCTTCAAACTTGATAATTCCTTCAGATATTTCCGCATCGGTCGGTATATTCCGGGAATTATTCTCAGGCATTTTGGAATATTTAGATAAATCAATTTCGATATTGAATGTCACAGAAAATGCAGCGATCGCTCTAGCTGCATTATACTTAGCCCATTCTTTATCGATTTGCTCAATTGAACTTATCAGATTTTCAGCAGTTGCCAAATCTTGAGGATTCGTAAATCGTTTAGTTCGGGAAAAGTAATAAAAAAAAGTATGTTCACTTTTAGTTGTGCGTTTGTGAGTTTTAAAATACTCTTCTTCAAATTTTTCGAGTAATTCTCCTATGGTTTTAAATTCTTTTTTAATTGCCTCATTACCTAAATATTTATCATTCCATTCAAACGTTTTACGAGCGATTAACTTCCCTAATTCATAGGCTTCTTCCTCAGCCGTCTTGAGTCCATCTAAGTTAGAGGGAATATTCAAGCTGAGATTGTATTGTTTTCTGCCAGTACCGTTGCTGTCTTTGTCTCCCGGCTTAATTGGCAACGTCGCCCGTAATTGCAGACTTCCATTCGATTCTCTAATTGTCACCTTTGCCTTTGCAGACTTTAAACGCAGATTAACTTTCTCTAATTCCAGTAGTACTTTCGTTCTCATGTGTTCTTTTTGCTGCTGTGCTTGCAGAGATGAGCAAAAAAACGGGCGATAAAAAAATCGCCTTGGTTCAGGACAACATTTAGATGATGCGTGAGTCCTGAACCTAGTTATGCTGTGTTTTTAGCCTATATTTAGGCTAATAATAAATGTGTTCTCAGAAAACAATGTTTAGCACAGACACTGTTTACTGCAAACATTAGACAGTTGAAAAGAATTAAACCACAAAAAGGATTACTCCGGCCCTTATCACGGTTATGACGGCTTCGCCATCTTCGCACGCGATATGGACTTGGCACTCAACAGCCCAACCTGGGCATTAATTGGCGCTCCTTGGAATGAAAAAGCTCAGGCTAAGAAGGCTGAAGCTAAGGCTAAGGCTGCCGTTTAGGGAAATGGGAGAGTGAGATAAGTAAGGATAACCTGGGGCTAAAACCCCAGGGGGGAGTTGGGAATACAAAATTCAAAATTGAAAGATTAAAAATTTATTTTGATTTTTGCATTTTGAATTTTGAATCATATTCCCACCTCCCTTGTACAGACGTGATTAATCGCGTCTCTATCCCACTCGCACCTCAATCAGTAAAAGAATTCAGTAACCTTGGAGTCCAGAAGAAATGCCTCAGAATCCAGAAAAAATTCAAGATCACGTCGAGTTATTCCACCAACCTGAGTACCAACAGCTATTTGAAAACAAAAAGCAGTTTGAAAACGGTCATGAAGCCGAAGAAGTACAACGGGTTGCAGAGTGGACAAAAGGTTGGGATTATCGTGAAAAGAACTTCGCTCGTGAAGCTTTAACCGTTAACCCTGCTAAAGGCTGCCAACCACTAGGAGCAATCTTCGCTGCTGTTGGTTTTGAAGGTACTCTACCTTTCGTTCAAGGTTCTCAAGGTTGCGTTGCTTACTTCCGCACGCACTTAACCCGTCACTACAAAGAGCCATTCTCTGGTGTATCTTCTTCAATGACTGAAGATGCAGCCGTGTTTGGTGGTCTGCAAAACATGATTGACGGCTTGGCGAACTCTTACCAACTCTACAAGCCCAAGATGATCGCTGTCTGCACCACCTGTATGGCAGAAGTAATTGGTGATGACTTGCAGTCTTTCATCAACAACGCCAAGGAAGCTGGTTCAGTTCCTCAAGATTTCCCAGTACCTTACGCTCACACCCCTAGCTTTGTCGGTTCCCACATCACTGGTTACGACAACATGATGAAGGGAATTCTTTCTAACTTGACCGCAGGTCATAAGAAAGAAACCAGCAATGGTAAAATCAACTTCATCCCAGGTTTTGACACCTACGTAGGCAACAACCGCGAAATCAAGCGGATTGCTTCGCTGTTCGGCTTTGACTACACAATTCTAGCCGACAACAGCGACTACCTGGATTCACCCAACACAGGTGAGTTCGATATGTACCCAGGTGGTACAAAGCTGGAAGATGCAGAAGATTCAATCAATGCTAAAGCAACGATCGCTCTGCAAGCACACTCTACCCTCAAAACCCGCGAGTATATTGAAAAAGAGTGGAAGCAACCAACCTCAGTTTCCCGTCCTTGGGGCATCAAGGGTACTGATGAGTTCTTGATGAAACTCAGCGAATTGAGTGGTATCCCCATTCCTCAAGAATTGGAAATCGAACGCGGTCGTGCAGTTGATGCCATGACTGACTCTCACTCATGGATTCACGGCAAGCGCTTCGCTATCTACGGCGAACCAGATTTAGTATACAGCGTAGTTGGCTTTATGCTAGAAATGGGTGCTGAACCTGTGCATATCTTGGTTCACAACAGCAACGAAGTATTTGAAGCAGAAATCAAAGAATTGCTTGCTTCTAGCCCCTTCGGTCAACATGCAACTGTTTGGCCTGGTAAGGACTTGTGGCACATGCGTTCACTGTTGTTCACCGAACCAGTAGACTTCTTAGTTGGTAACACATACGGTAAGTACCTGTGGCGCGACACCAAGATTCCCCTCGTGAGAATCGGCTACCCCATCATGGATCGTCACCACTTACACCGCTACGCCACCATTGGTTATCAAGGTATAATCAACCTCCTCAACTGGACTGTAAATACCCTGTTTGAAGAAATCGATCGCAACACCAACATTCCTTCTAAGACAGATATTTCCTACGACTTGATTCGTTAGAAATTGCGTAGAAACACAACGTGTTAATTAAAGGGTAAAGAAGGGGAGTAGGGAATAGGGAATAGGGAATGGGGAAATATGCAAACCCAATGCCCAAGACCCAATTCCCAATCCCCAACTCCCCTTTTTCTTGATAGCATTTACCCAAGGTATATATAAATGGAAACCATCAATCACACTCACGAACATACTCACACTCATCCTCATCCTAATTACCATCCACCTAATCAGAAAAAGCCAGGGTGGTTCCACAATCTTCTTAATCCGTTGCGCCGTGTGGTGGATGAAATTCAGGTTAAAAATAATCGCATCGCTCATCTAATTTGCCAAACAATTCCTTGTTGTTGTCCCTTTGAGCGACAAATTAAACTATTTGGGAAGACTATTGATATCCCACCACTATGTAAACTCAATCCTTTATATGACGAATTTGTAGGATTGCGTTTTCGCGCTCTATCTTACCTCGCGGATGTATGTGGAGAGGATGTCACAAGATACATTTGTTAGTCATTAGTCATTGGTCATTGGTCATTAGTTATTAGTCATTAGTTGTTAGTTATTCAAAGGACAAATGACAAATGACAAAGGACAATTAACAATTAAGAGAAGAGAGATGAAAAGCACCCAAGGCAAAATCAACGAGCTGCTGACTGAGACAGGATGCGAACATAATCAGCACAAACAAGCGGAAAAGAAAAACAAATCATGCGCTCAACAGGCACAACCTGGCGCGGCTCAAGGGGGCTGTGCCTTTGATGGTGCAATGATTGCTCTAGTGCCGATCGCAGATGCAGCGCATTTAGTCCACGGGCCGATCGCCTGTGCTGGTAATTCCTGGGGCAGTCGTGGTAGTCTGTCGTCTGGCCCGCAACTCTACAAAATGGGCTTTACGACTGACTTGGGTGAAAATGATGTCATCTTCGGTGGCGAAAAGAAACTCTACAAAGCGATTCTGGAACTCAAAGAGCGCTACAAACCAGCAGCAGTATTCGTCTACGCCACTTGCGTTACAGCCCTAATTGGCGATGATATGGATGCTGTCTGCAAAGCGGCGGCTGAGAAAATTGGTATTCCTGTTGTTCCCGTCATTGCCCCAGGATTCATTGGCAGTAAAAATCTCGGCAACCGTTTTGGCGGTGAAGCTTTATTAGAATATGTTGTCGGAACAGCAGAACCGGAACATACAACGCCCTATGATATTAACTTAATCGGTGAATACAACATCGCCGGTGAAATGTGGGGAGTAACACCACTGTTAGAAAAGTTAGGCATCCGCATTTTGTCTAAAATTACGGGCGATGCTCGCTACGATGAAATTCGCTACGCCCACCGCGCCAAGCTCAACGTCATGATCTGCTCACGAGCGTTGGTAAACATGGCAAGAAAGATGGAGGAGCGTTACAACATCCCTTACATTGAAGAGTCTTTCTACGGCATCGATGATATGAATCGCTGTCTGCGAAACATCGCCGCTAAATTAGGCGACGCTGATTTACAGGAGCGGACAGAAAAGCTAATTGCAGAAGAAACGGCTGCTTTAGATTTGGCATTGGCTCCTTATCGCGCTCGACTCAAAGGTAAGCGGGTTGTGTTGTATACAGGTGGTGTCAAGAGTTGGTCGATTATTTCGGCTGCTAGAGACTTAGGCATTGAAGTTGTTGCTACCAGTACTCGGAAAAGTACTGAAGAAGATAAAGCCAAAATTAAGAAGTTGATTGGCAACGATGGCATCATGCTGGAGAAAGGCAACGCTCAAGAATTGCTACAACTGGTTAAAGACACTCGCGCAGATATGCTGATTGCTGGTGGACGTAACCAATACACAGCTTTGAAAGCTCGAATTCCTTTCCTTGATATCAACCAAGAACGTCACCATCCTTATGCAGGTTATGTGGGAATGATTGAGATGGCGCGGGAACTGTACGAAGCTCTGTATAGCCCGATTTGGGAACAAATACGCAAACCCGCTCCTTGGGAAGAAGAGGAGGAAGTTTAATGGCGGCTGTACCATCGTTCCCAGACTCCGGCTGGGAACGCATTCCTGAAGGCTCTGCCTTCTTTATAGAGCAGATGAGGCAGAGCCTCATTGTCAGCATTCCCCGGCGGAGCCAGGGAACGAGAAAGTCCGCCCTGGAGGAGGTAGTTTAATGGCGATCGTTACCGCTTCTAACAAAGCACTGACAGTTAATCCCCTCAAGCAAAGTCAAGCTTTGGGCGCAACCTTAGCCTTTCTGGGATTGAAAGGGACAATGCCCTTATTCCACGGTTCCCAAGGTTGTACTGCTTTCGCCAAAGTTGTGCTAGTGCGGCATTTCCGGGAAGCGATTCCCCTTGCTACGACAGCGATGACGGAAGTCACTACAATCTTGGGTGGTGAAGAGAATGTGGAGCAAGCAATTCTGACTCTGGTGGAAAAAGCTAACCCAGAAATTATTGGTTTATGTAGTACTGGGTTAACGGAAACTAGAGGCGATGACATCGAAGGATTTCTGAAGGAAATCCGCGATCGCCATCCCGAATTGAATGATTTAGCGATCGTTTTTGCACCTACCCCAGATTTTAAAGGTGCGTTGCAAGATGGCTTTGCTGTTGCTGTAGAAAGCATAGTTAAAGAAATTCCTCGCGCGGGTGGACTCAGAACTGAACAAGTCACGGTTTTGGCAGGTTCTGCCTTCACACCTGGGGATGTACAGGAAATCAAAGAGATAATCACATCCTTTGGATTAGTGCCGATCTTTGTACCTGACCTTGGCGCTTCTCTAGATGGACATTTAGAGGATAATTATAGTGCAGTTACAGTTAGTGGAACTACCTTAAAACAGCTACGAGAAGTAGGTAGTTCTGCCTTCACCCTGGCATTGGGCGAAAGTATGCGGGGGGCTGCCAAGATTCTCGAAGAACGCTTTGGCACACCTTATGAGGTGTTTGGCGAACTGACGGGATTAGAACCAGTAGATGAGTTTATCCAAGCATTGGCGATTTTAAGCGGTAATAGCGTACCCGAAAAATACCGCCGCCAACGCCGTCAGTTGCAAGATGCGATGTTGGACACTCACTTTTACTTCGGTGCAAAACGAGTTTCTTTAGCACTGGAACCAGATTTGTTGTGGTCAACGGTGCATTTCCTGCAATCGATGGGAGCGCAAATTCATGCAGTGGTGACAACCACGCGATCGCACCTCTTAGAAAAACTTCCAGTTAAAAGCATCACCATCGGCGACTTAGAAGACTTTGAGAGTCTAGCGGGTGGTTCTGATTTGCTGATTGGTAACTCAAATGTGGGTGCGATCGCAAAACGGCTTTCGATTCCTCTTTATCGTCTAGGATTGCCCATTTATGACCGCTTAGGTAATGGTCAATTTACTAAAGTTGGCTATCGAGGCACAATGGAGCTTTTATTTGGCATCGGCAACCTGTTTTTAGAGGCAGAAGAAGCGAGAGTTAAACAGTTCCAAGAGTTCGGAATTGTGAGCGCTGAATTTTGAATTCACACTTGAAATTCAAAACAGTTCAGTTAAGAATTGATCCTCCCTAACCCTCCTTAAAATAATTCGTAATTCGTAATTCGTAATTCGTAATTAAAAAGGAGGGAATAGAGCAAGTTTTAAATTAGCCCCCCTTAAAAAGGGGGGTTGGGGGGATCTTCCAAAGCTAAATATCACTAACTGAACCGTATTGCTTCAAAATTCAAAACTTTAGAGAGGAGAATTACAATGAAAATAGCCTTCACTACGAGCGACCGAGTTCATATTAATGCCCACTTTGGATGGGCAAAAATGATTGATGTTTACGAAATTACCGATGAGGGATATCACTTCGTAGAAACCCTCAATTTTGAAGGCGAACTCAAAGAAGATGGGAATGAAGATAAAATCAACCCAAAACTTCAGGCAATAGGCGACTGTACGATTGTTTATGTAACAGCAATTGGTGGTAGTGCCGCCGCTCGGTTAATCAAGAAAGGTGTCACCCCAGTGAAGGCGCGATCGGAAGAAGAAGAAATTAGTGAAGTTCTAAATAAGCTAGTCAAAACCCTCAAAGGTAATCCTCCACCTTGGTTGCGTAAAGCTTTGCAGCCAAAAACCACAAACTTTGCTGATGAAATTGAAGACGAAGCAACAGTATGACCGCAAATAATAGTGTTAACGGAACCGCTACAACTGAAGTCTTGAACTCACCTTTTCTTAAGGTATTAATCAAACAAATCCGTGGTCAAGACAGCTATGGAGTTTATCGTACTTGGTCGGATGAGTTGATTCTCAAACCTTTTATTGTCACCAAACAAAAGAAACGGGAAATATCCGTTGAAGGCGAAGTTGATGCGGTAACTCAAGCCCGGATTATGGCATTTTTTCGGGCTGTAGCGGCTGGGATTGAACAAGAAACAGGTTTGATATCCCAGGTTGTAGTTGATTTGAGCCATGAAGGATTTGGCTGGGCGCTAGTTTTTTCTGGTCGTCTTTTGTTAACTGTGAAAACCCTGCGAGATGCTCATCGCTTTGGCTTTGACTCGCTAGAGAAATTAGCAGAAGAGGGAGAAAACTACGTCAAAAAAGGCCTTGATTTGGCGAAGCGCTTTCCTGAAGTTGGCAAAATTTAATTGGTCATTAGTCATTGGTCATTGGTCATTAGTAAAAGACAAATGGCTAATGACAAAGGACAAATGACGAAGGACAAAGGACAAATGACAATTGAGGAACTACAGGGAAAAATCAGACGGCTCAACAGCAAAGCAGGTCAAATGAAAATGGATCTGCATGATTTAGCTGAAGGTCTGCCAACAGATTACAAACAACTTATGGATGTTGCCGCCGCAACTTATGAAATCTATCGCCAGTTAGATGAACTTAAGCAACATCTGAAACAATTGGAGAGTGCTAAATGACTGGAACTATTGATGAATTCAAGAAGCTCGTAGATGCAGAAGAATTTTTTCAATTCTTTAATATGTCCTACGACTTAGAAGTTGTGAATGTGCATCGTCTACATATTCTGAAAAAGTTTTCTCAACACATCCAGGAAATTGATGATAATTCTCCTGACTTGAGTCAAGAAGAGAAATTAAAGCAATATTCTTTGGCTTTGCAAAAAGCTTATCAGTTATTTACCGAATCGACAGCTTATGAACAAAAGCTGTTCAAAGTGTTTAACGACAAGCCGAAAAATGTAGTCACACTGACAGAAATCACTTCTGATTAGGAGGTATAAATTGGTTAACCTGACGCCTACCGAATTAGAACGCTATCGTCGCCAAATGATGCTTCCAAATTTTGGCGAAGCAGCACAGAAACGCTTGAAGTCAGCGACAGTTTTGGTTACAGGTGTGGGCGGATTAGGCGGTACGGCGGCGCTTTACTTAGCAGTAGCGGGCGTTGGGCGGCTAATCTTAGTCCGGGGTGGTGACTTGCGGCTAGATGATATGAATCGTCAGGTTCTTATGACTGATGATTGGGTAGGTAAGCCAAGGGTATTCAAAGCTAAAGAAACTCTGGATGCGA
>JBGTMK010000693.1:0-5238 GCA_041743605.1 Nostoc sp. | reverse complement strand
CAAAACTTCTCTATGTTTGTGCAGTCAGGTGGGAACCCTAACTGCTGGTGATGGGGTGCTGAGTAAGGAAATCTGGGGATGCAGGAAGTAGCGACACCGGACAGCCCGTCGTAAACATCACTCTTAAAGCAAAACGTAGCCAATCGATTTTCTCTCTTACTGCCGAAAGTTGTGCTGATGTGGGGCGTTGATAGGAAATCTGGCGCGAAGATTCGGTTTGGGAGTTTTTGTGTTAGAAAAGCTACTGCTGAGGGAAAACTGAAAACAAGACCCTATTTTGAAGACTTTGATTGTAATTTATCAGCCGAACGTTACAAATTACACAACAGAAGTGGCAACGCATACATGAGTTAAATCAATAGTATTTTCGTACTATTTATTGACAAATAAGGACTTGTTGCTAAAATCTTTGAACAAAGTCAGAGTAAGTTTAGTTAGTAATTTTTTAGAAATGAAATTGCGAAAAAGCAATCTAATCAGGGATTCTCATGCAAGATTTATCAAATATTGACTTATTTTATGCTTATTTAGACTTAGAAATTAATAGTGAAAATAATATATACCGCATCGGATTGGTATCTCTGAATTCAACAAAAGATTTTTATCAAGAGAATCTAAATCAAGCTTACGAAGAAATGAGGAATCTGAAAAATAGTAATTTAGCAGTATGCGGTCATAACTTCCGCCGCTTTGATTACCCTTATCTGATTGAGCAAGAACCGCAATTATCTTCTTGGCACATAATTGACACTTTAGAACTATCAATACTCGCTTTCCCCCTACAGCATTCGCATAAGCTAAATAAAGATTATAAACAAAGTGAATATTCAAGTAATAACCCTGTAGAAGACGCACAGGCAACTCGATTATTACTTGGTCAACAATTAGAAGCACTATTTAAAAAGCCTGATGAAGTACAACAGGTATATATTTGGCTCTTGACTTGTGGTTGCGAAGATGCAGACCTTGCATATCAACAATTTTTCAGTGATAACCTTGGTTTGAAGATTGAAAAACCCGCCATAGAAGTGCTGCCAGAGACAATGCTAAAAGGAATAAATCAATCCTATTTGCAGCAGATATGGTCTAGTCCACAAACTTATGATTTTGAGACAAGATTATGCGTGGCGGGATTATTGGCTTGGAATTATGAGTGCAATACCAATGAATCGAAGCAGGTTTTTTGTGATTGGCTCAGACATTTAAATGGTTTTCAAGCTGTACTTGAGAATTTGCGTCCTTTAAGTACAGATGAATTCGCTATCAGCTCTTACTTGGAATATTTTGAAATTCCCAATTTTCGACCTTTGCAAGAAGAAGCTGTGCAAGCAATTATTAATAATGAGCGTCCGCTTGTTCTCATGCCTACTGGTGGTGGTAAATCTTTATGCTATCAATTACCAGCTTTCATGTTCCACGAAAGGCACAAAGCGCTGACTATCGTGATTTCGCCGCTCCAAGCATTAATGGCGGATCAGGTAGCAGATTTAGAACAAGCTGGGTTTTTCTTCGCCACCTTCATTAATGGTAATCTCTCAGCAGCAGAACGTCGTCAGCGATTATCAGAACTGCGTTCTGGTTCCAAAGGGTTGCTGTACATCAGCCCTGAGCAATTGCGGTCAATGAGTATTCGAGCATTGTTAGAACAGCGTCCTCCGGTTCTTTGGGTGATTGATGAGGCTCACTGTGTTAGCCAATGGGGCCACGATTTTCGACCAGATTATCGCTACATACCGAAATTTATTCGGGAATTATATCAAGAGCGGCAGCTTGCAATGCCTTTGATGGCTTTGATGACAGCAACAGCAACAGTTGCTGTTATTGAAGATATTAAAGAGCTATTTGCCCAACACGAACTAAATATTAATTGTACAATTGATGGGGCAACAACAAGAGATAATCTAACTTTTAATGTGATTGCAGTAGCAGGGAATAAAGAGCAAGTTTTGTTGAATCAAGTCAAAGAAGCTCTCAAACTAGGTGGTAGTACACTGATTTACACTACTACACGTAAAAATGCCCAAAAGCTAGCAGAAACTCTTAAACAAAGTCACATTGAAGCTAAATATTATCATGGGAAACTTGCAAAAGAACAAAAACAACAAGTTTTGCAAGAGTTCAAATCAGGTAAATTAAATGTAGTTACTGCAACTTGTGCCTTTGGCATGGGCATAAACCGTAAAGATGTACGCGCTGTCATTCACCATTGCATGAGCGCCAATTTAGAAGGTTACATCCAAGAGGCTGGACGGGCAGGACGTGATGGTAAAAAACCATCAATTTGTACTTTACTCTTTGATCCAAAAGATGCTGATACAGTTTTTCGTTTGCAAAGTTTGAACCAACTGAGCGAACAAGATTTTAAAAATGTCTTTATCTCCACCAGACATATCCGCGATCGCACTTTTGGCAGCGCTAGAGATGATTGGTTTTGGGTGACAACCAATGAAATCTTTGAATCAGGTGACTTTGATGAAGAATTTGGTGAAGAATCAGAACAGCAAAATACTAAGATAAAAGCAGGATTGCATTACTTAGAAAAATTTGGTTTATTAGAACGAGCCGAGAACTTTTCAAGTTTTATCGAATTTGAATTAAGACATAATACCTTTACTGAGTCTATAGAGCAGTTTGAGGAATACAGCCGGATGAAGGATTTATCCCGGTTTGAAGCAGACAACTTTGAGCGGCTGATTCAAGCAATGCACATTGCGAAAGCTTATTGTAATAGCAATGATCAACCGTTTCCCCTCGACCGTCTCAGTGATGAAGCTGGAATTAGCTTACATGACCTGACTGCCAGAATCCGGGAACTGCAAAAGGCTGAAGTCTGTTCTTTTGAAATACCAATTACACTTGTGATCACCAAGGGTGTAAGAGGAGATGCCCGTAATAATCATGAACGCATTCGCCAGTTAGAAGACCAATTACTCAAAGTGCTTAATGAGTTGTTTGGAAATGAAAATGAAATACAAATAAATCTGCGTGGACTTGCTTCTCGACTTGACCCAGACAATAGTAAAAAAATCAGAGCATCCAACATCATAGATGTTTTGGAAGGTTGGGTTGCTCAAAAATGGCTAAAGTTAGGTAGAATTTCTAGTGATGTGGTTCGCTTAGGAGAAATGGGAGTTGCAGAGCATTTACCTGGACACAAGATTCTAACAACTACAGTATTGGAAGTTTTGTATCAAGCATTGAAAAATACAACAGGGGCGAGATTACCTCTGAAGTACGAATTAGGTAAACTTGCTAAAGAAGTTACCCAAAAAACTCAACTTGACTGGAATAATGAAGAGTTAGAAGTTATTCTTTTGTGGCTGCACCAGAGAAAAGTTATTCGGTTAAGTGATGGGTTGAATCTTTTTCAACAGTCTCTGAAAATTCGTGTAATAAAAAACGCAAGTGTTTCCAGCGTAAAACGCCGTTACCCTGAAGTTGAAGCTCACTATGATGAACAAACTCGTCGCACCCATTACATGGTGAAGTATGGTCAGTTAAAGTTAGATGAACAGCGTCAGCAATTTGTTCGTGATTACTTTGGTACAAATCAAGAAGAATTCGTTTCAAAGTACCAATTTTTGGCACAAGAGATTACCAGACCGATTCTTCCAGAAGATTACAACCGTATTCTAGAACCGCTTAACCCTGCTCAAAAAGAAATTGTTTTAGCTTCAGACCCAACAATGGCAGTAATCGCAGGCCCTGGTTCTGGTAAAACAAGAACTATTGTTCACCGGATTGCTTATCTTGTAAAGGTTAAGCGAGTTGAGCCGAAGCGTATTCTTGTTTTAGCTTACAACCGTAATGCAGTTAGAGAATTACGGTTGCGGTTGCGTAATTTGATTGGCGAACAAGCATCACGAATTCGGGTCTTTACTTTCCACGGTTTAGCCTTATCACTTTTGGGACGGACGGTAGGTGAATACAGAGGAACTCAAACAATAAATTTTGATCGGCTTTTGGATGAAGCTTGCAAATTAATTGAAAAAGGCGAAGAATTTGAAGATGCAGATGAAGATACTCAGGCACGACGAATTCAATTATTAGGAAAATTAGAATATATATTTGTTGATGAATACCAAGATGTCACTGAGAAAGAATATCGTTTAATTAAGTCAATTTCTGGCTTAAATGAATCTGAGGATAAAACACAGTCGGTACAAATTAATCTCTGTGTTATTGGAGATGATGACCAAAATATTTTTACGTTTCAAGGTGCTGATACTAGATATATCCTTCAATTCCAAGAAGAATATAAAGCAAAACGATTACTACTTAACGAAAATTACCGCTCTACAGAAAATATTATTGAAACTGCTAATTGTCTTATACAAAATAACTTAATACGCTGTAAACAGGCTCCAGAAGAGCAAGTTCGTATTAACTCCGAACGCCAAGGATTAAGAGGAGAGGCAGTCTCCGCTTTGAAGTTCAATAATTTATCACGACAAGCAGGATGGGTTAAAGACAAAATTAAATCTTGGATCAACCTGGGGATTGCTCCTCATGAAATCGCTATTTTAGCTAGTCGTTGGGATGATTTGAGTCCTATCCGATTGCTTTTAGAAAGAGAAAGTATATCTACTTATGCACTGAAAAATAATACTATTCCACTACTAAAAAACCGTTGCACTCGTCTAATATTTAATGCTTTACAGAAAGACTATAGTCTAGTTTTAAATCCTGAAGAATTAGTTCAGAAAAGATTTGAGGCGTTTTTTAAACGTACTAGTCGTAGCTTAACAGAACCTACTGTTAAAATCTTAATAAATATTGCTAGAGATTTAGATAAAGAACGAGGCTATGGGTCGGAAGATATTGTACTACCTATTAGTGTTAATGAAATATTGACTGCTATACTTGAGTTTAATGAGAATGGTGAACTATTCCTAGAAGATAACTCAGTTTTAGTTACTAGTTGTCATGCTTCAAAAGGTCTGGAGTTCCGTAAAGTCATACTTTTAGGTGATGGATTTAAAACTAATTGTAATGAGATGGAATCAGAACGACGGCTCTTTTATGTTGCTATGACTCGCGCCAAAGAAGAATTAATTGTTTGTTCTACTCAGCCGAATTTATTTGTACAGCAGGCTGGTTTAACTTCAGAGGTTATTGGTTATCAGCAATTCTCATTTTGAAAAAAATAGAGTATTAACCCCGATTTTGGAATTCACAATATAGTACAAAGTAACTAGTTTTCCGACAGAGGCAATGGCTAAAAAAACATCTGGAACA
>JBGTMK010000692.1:0-2060 GCA_041743605.1 Nostoc sp. | reverse complement strand
ATGGTAAGCGAGAGAACTGAATATCACGTCTTGACAAAGGTTTCACATTAAGTTGACACCAATGGAGAGGTGCTGCTCTTGCTGAGGGGAAAAACTCTTCTCCCATTCCCCATTCCCCATTCCCGATTCCCTAACTCTCTTGCGGATTCCGGTAGCCAAAAAAGTTAATACTGTATTCAGTAATCTGCACTCCTGTTTCTTCTTCAATTTTGCGGATCAAATCTTCTGGTAGTTCCACATGAACATCAAGAATTTGATTTGTATCCACACAGTTTATATGACTGTGAGAGTCACTGATATTGCCGTACAAACGCCCATCACAGCGTTCAATACATTCAATGATGCCTTGACTGGATAATGCTTCTAAATTTTGATAAACAGAAGTATGACCGATCTCCTTGCCTTGTTGATTCAGGCGATCGTAAATCTCTCTTGCCGCAAGGTGTTCATTTGCTTGCCAAAGTAATTCCAGAATAAAGCGACGCTGACGACTGACGCGCATACCCAGAATTTGACAGCGCTCAAGCGCATCTTCTAAAGAACGAATTGGTTTTGTAGTAATTGTTTGTTTTTGCATATTACAGCTTGTTAACTGTTAGGGGAATTTTCCCGTCTAAAATGTTTATTGGTTATTTAATATATGCAATAATATTGCACACCATTGTTCTACCTGTACTTATGTTTTGGCTTTTTGATGCTGCGGAAGTAACAGGTGGCGATAAATAATGATCTATTTTTTGGTTGTTGATTTTTTGGTTGTTGATGGCTACTTTGTCAGACCTTAATCTAAAACAAACTCATTACAACTTTAACTTAAAATTGCTGTAAATGTCCACCTTGGGGCAAGCGTTGCCTTACCCAAGTAGGCTAATTCTAATGGCATACATATTAATCGTGTGGTAACTTTTTAATAAAATGTGGGTATTTATCGCAACGAAGAAAGTAACAATTAAGTGTAGCAAAATCTAGTGTACGTGAGTGGTGTAGGCGTAGCCCGCCGCAGTCATTGCCATAGGCTGATATCAAGGCTAGCAACTAAATAATCTGTCAAGTTTGTAGTCAGAACTTTAGTCCTTATTTTCTAAGCACTAAAGTGCTTACTACAAACCCTCAAAACTTGAGAAGCTCTGACTTGAATCTAAACCTTGTATAGATTGACCAAATTATCAGCAAAAAAGTATCAGTAAATACTAATTGATTTGTGAACAAGACTTTGTGCTACTAAAGGTCAATCTAGCGTCAATCCCTGAAAGCTGCTACTGTAGATTCTCGATCCTACAGTTGAGCAAAAAAAAGTGGCTGCTGAGTCAAAGACAATTGCGATCGCACTCAATAATGACCTGATTAACAATCTGGATATATCTCCTGCGTCAACGGTGATTGAACAACTGCTGCAAGATGGGGCTGCATCCCATGAACAGCAGCTACAGTTTGATATCAATTACGATCTCGAACCTGACGATCCACGGGAACTCTCAGAAATTCCAGAGGTGCGGCTGTGGTTTGTGCGCCTAGATGCCAAATACCCCTGGTTAGCATTTTTCCTAGATTGGAAAGCTGGAGAATTTGCTCGTTATGCCGCCATGCTTGTACCACACCAATTCAGTTCCAAAGAAGGCATTCAGTACAATCCTGAAGCCTTAGAAATATTTTTGATGCACAAAATCTTTGTCTTAGGTGATTGGCTCAAACAGCAAGACATCCCCAGCCTCTCACGGCTGAAGTCCATGGCCCAAATGCTGGGTTATGAATTAGATGATGCTTTTTTTGAGATATTTTAGCTGCGTGAAAGTTAAGTTGGCACACTAAAATCAAACTAGGCTAAAACCCAATTCCCCATTCCCCATTCCCCATTCCCCATTCCCCATTCCCCATTCCCCATTCCCCAACTAGCTGCAATTGAACCATGCGGATTTTGCTAGTAACCCAAGTTGCTAGTTACTCTGATGGGCGATCGTTTTGCGACAGTTAAGCAATAAAATGCCCTCCAAGAAGAGAAAATTAGGAGGGCTATATGCTAAACGAAATAATTTCTATATATGCTATCACAGACGACTTGT